>SMXK01000093.1 GCA_004356265.1 Bacteroidota bacterium | reverse complement strand
TGATAAAGTATACACCACAAACTCGAGCTCGGCCCCCGCAGCCACCGCGGACGCAACAGATCGTTCGCCCTCAATCAGACACATCTGATGTTGTTCTCGACCTTTTCGGCTCCGAAGTGACCGAATTAACTTGAGTTGTCGATTTGAAAGTACGTTCATTCCGAAAACATAGTGGAAAGTTCAAACATTATTATAGAACGCATCTCAGAATAGAGCGTACTTCAGCGCGAATTTACTGTTGTCTACACTTTATAAAAACCATCACCGACGGCTCCCGAATGACACGCTCGAACGCGGTTTATAAAAATTCTGTTTACAGAGAACCAGGCCCCCCTCTGGACGAGGAAAATCCGTTTGAGGCCATGGTGAAGCGATTCGACGTCGCAGCGCAGATTCTCGAATTGGAGGAAGGTTTTTACGAATATCTGGTTGCCCCTTCCCGAATTCACATTACCGCGATTCCGGTCGTGATGGACACCGGGAAAATCAAGATGTTCGAAGGATACAGGGTTATTCACAGCGATATCAGGGGCCCCAGCAAGGGCGGCATCCGGTATTCACCCGATGTGAATCTGGAGGAAATTAAGGCTCTGGCAGCCTGGATGACGTGGAAGTGTGCCGTGGTTGACGTCCCGTTTGGCGGCGCTAAAGGAGGCGTGCGATGTAATCCGAAAGAAATGAGTCCGGGTGAGTTGGAACGTCTCACACGCCGATATACGGCAAACTTGATTGACGTGTTTGGCCCGGATCGGGATATTCCGGCGCCTGACATGAATACCAATGAACAAATCATGGCGTGGATTCTGGATACGTATTCCATGAATGCCCGTCGGACGGAGAACGCCGTCGTAACGGGTAAACCGATCGCACTCGGCGGATCTCAGGGCCGGCGCGAAGCTACCGGACGCGGCGTGATGACGGTAACAATGGCCGCGATGGCGCGCCTTGGTATGAGGGCCGCCGAATCGAGTGTTGCCGTCCAGGGATTTGGAAATGTAGGATCTGTCACCGCCAATTTGCTGAACCAGAACGGCTGTTCTATCGTGGCTGTAAGCGATGTCACGGGCGGCTATTACAATAAAGGTGGTTTGGATATTACGGCACTTCTTGAATACGTGGCCGGTAGCGGTGGTACGCTGGAAGGGTATCCAGATGCGGAAAGCATAACAAACGATGAGTTATTAACGCTGAATGTTGACATCCTCGTGCCGGCGGCAAAAGAAGACCAGATAACAAAGAAAAATGCCGGCAACATCAAGGCTAAAATCATTGCGGAAGGAGCAAACGGACCCACCACGCCGAAGGCGGACGAGATTCTGAGTGACAACGGATGCCTGGTGATTCCTGACATTCTGGCCAACGCCGGTGGAGTCACGGTATCCTATTTCGAGTGGGTACAGGATCGCCAGGGTTATTTCTGGACCGAAGATCGTGTAAATCGTCGACTGGACCGTATGATGCACGCGGCTTTCGAAGTCGTATTTGATGCTTCGGAAAAACACGGTGTGTCGCTCCGCATTGGCGCGTATGTCGTAGGAATCGACAAAGTAGCTGCAGCCTTGAGATTGCGCGGTATTTACGCCTGACGGATGCATTTTCGCTTTGCTTAGCAGGGCTGATCTTCGGATCTTTACGGGATACGCGTATCACTGTCTCGTAAACAATCTGTATGAGAACCCGGCGGTCCATCGGTCTGATTTTCGGCATATTCCTCACCGTAATTGCGGGGTGTATATGGCCATTTGTCGCCGTTTCATCGCTGGCACAGGCTAGCCATGTCGAGCAATTTCAGTCGATCGCCATCGAATGCCTCGGAGACGTTCCTGCCGAATTGGATGCCTTCGAGTTGTCGGGCCCGGATCGAATGCCATTTATCAGGACAGGGCTGATCGGGTTTTGGTTGGCGCAAAAGAAGTCCGTTTATGACGGCATCGAAGAAGTCAACGGGGCCGAGAGTACACATCTGGCTTTACTTCGGTACGACATCGAACGTGCAGGCGTGGAGTACGGCAAATCATCGTCAGGATTTATCGAACGAAATGTTTATATGGCGCTCCGGTATGAACTGAATGGCCCGGACGGAGAGGTATTGTCTATCAGTACATGTGACCGCTCGTTGTCTGATACGCTCTCGACGAATCTCGCGAAATTGTATAATGACGATCGGTTTTCAGAGACTAATGTGGAGCCTGAAAATCGGAGCTGGCTCAAGAAGGTTATTCAGCCAGCGGTCGTGATCGGCGCGGCGGCGCTTGGCACCGCCCTCTTTTTCAACCTGAGAAGCGACCGGGCTGACGGCGGATGATCCAGAAAGTTAATTTTCAGTCCCCCGGGATCTTGTTCGCCGTATTAGGCCTGGCGCTTCTTATACACGGTTGCGCTGTTCCTATTCCGCCGTCGGGGGGGCCCGCGGACAATACACCAGCCGTTTTACTTGGCTCTGATCCCGTTAACGCCTCTGTAAACGTCGACACAGACCGAATCATTTTCCGGTTTAACGAGCGACTCGACGAACGGTCGGTCATGGGTGCGTTATCGATATTTCCAGAGTTTGAACAACCGGTCGATCTTAAATTCAAAGGCAGTTCGATAGAGGTTTATTTCCCGGCTTCGCTCAGGCAGAATACTACATACGTGATCAGTTTTGACACCCGGTTGAGAGATGCGCACGGCGTAGCTCTGCACGCACCCGTCTCGGTGGCGTTTGGAACCGGCAACACGCTGAACACCGGCAGGATGACAGGATCGGTTGTGGACGAAGTTCAGGGCAAACCATCGGGATCCGTAGATATATTTTTGTATGCGGCAGGAGGAGAACAATCGATTGATCCGTCGACCAAAACACCAGATTATCGGACACAAACGAGTGAAAGTGGCCGTTTCTCAATCAGTAATATCCGGGAGCAGGAGTATTTCGTTTTTGGGTTACTCGACCAGAATCAGAATCATCTTCTTGATGTGAACGAAGCATTTGCAGTGGGTGAGAAAGCGATTTCAGTCTCCGATTCCGTTACGGCGACCCTTTCGGCGCCTTTTATTCTTGCGCGTGCAGACACTTCGGCTCCGGACTTTCGTCAAGCTCGAGCCACATTCAGTGATGAGATTACGGTGCGTTTTTCAGAACCGGTGTCTGTGTTGTCCACGCGCTCAGACGGTTGGATTCTTTCTGATTCGAGCACTGGCACTCCATTCGATGTGCTCTCTACGTATGCAGGAAGTGACACGCGCGAAATTCGCTTCCGGACGGCCATCCTGCCCGTTGGCCGGTATTTGTTGGAGGGCTCGGGCGAAGTGGCGGATTCATCAGGTAACACGGTGGCTCCCATATCAATCGTGTTCAGTAGTTCCGCTCAAATCCGAGAAACGAAGGACGTATTCGCCCGCTTCATCCCGGACACGTTGTCGGTTCGAACAGAGGACAATAATTTATTAATCTGGCCAGGTTTGAAGGCTGGTTTAATGTTCGAATCAACGCTCAACAACCCGGATGCTGACGCTCTGAAATCGTTCGTTTCGGTAATAGACACGTCCGGAACGGCGTTAAATTACTCGATCCAAACGACCGATGGAATCCGCTATTTTCTGCTCCCCCAGCGAGGTGAACTGAACTTCGAGGGTCCCTTTATAGTGAACGTGGCGACTCCGGATTCAACGTATTCAGAGTCTTTCCAGGCCGTAACAGACGAAATGACCGGGTCCATTTCGGGCGAAGTTGCGGGCGCTACCTCTGAGGCTGTGATCGTTATTGAGGTTAGAAATGCTACGCACCCGAGACAGGTCATTTCTGTCTTGCTGCGGCAGGCGGCCGGTGCCTTCGACGTGACTGGTTTGCCAGCGGGATCGGGATATTTTTTACGTGCTTATCTGGACTTGAATTCAGACGGAGATTGGAATCCGGGTAACGTTTACCCTTTCAAAGCCCCGGAGCCTGTAATATGGCACGTTGTAGACCAGCCCGTGAGAGCCCGTTGGGAAACCGCCCTCAGTGATACGCTGTCAATACCCGTTCGCTGAATTTTGGAGGTGAATCATAATGACTGATTTCAAAGAATTGTTCGCCTCATTGCCTGTCGTCCTGACACCCTCCGAAATGGCTGCGGCGGACACGGTTACGATTTCCGAAGCAGGAATCAACGGCTTCACGCTGATGGAAACTGCTGGTCGCGCGCTGGCTGAATGTGCAAAGTCCATCGTCGCGATCCCTGAGGGCCTGCAATTGCCTGGCTCCCATATAAGTGTATTCTGTGGAACTGGAAACAACGGTGGCGACGGATTTGTGGCGGCTCGAGTCCTGCAGCAATCCGGATACCCGGTCCACGTATTCGTTGTGGGCGATGTGAACAACATGAGCGACGATACACGCGCCCATTTCGCTTCGATGGAGTTTGCATTTGCGAACGGATTACCCGAAAGTGACTGTTTGTCTATTGATGGCGATCTTTCCGAATGGTCCGACCTACCCGGATTTCCTGGATCTGAACTGATTGTTGATGCTCTAATTGGCACCGGACTTCACTCCGATGTGAGGGGAACTGCTGCAAACGTAATTGACGCAATAAATGAACATTCAGCGCAAGTCGTATCGGCAGATATTCCGTCCGGACTTTCTGGCCTGACCGGAAAGGTTTTGGGGAATGCTGTGTGCGCCGATTGGACCGTGACGATGGGTGCTCTGAAGAGGGGATTACTGATCGGCACGGGACCATACCATAGTGGCACAATAATCGTAGCGCAAATCGGAATCTCCGAACACTCCATCCAGTCTGTTCAATCTGACTCAGAGCACGTTCGGCTCATGACGCCTGAGTTCGCCGAATATTGCCGGCCCGAGCGCACATTTGAGTCAAGTAAATATACCAGCGGCCCAGCCGCTGTAGTCGGGGGTTCTTCGAATTACACCGGTGCGCCGGTTCTGGCGGCAACCGCGGCGGCTAGAATCGGAAGCGGATATGTGCAGTGTTTCTGCCCGCCGGAAATCGAGACCATTCTGAAAAAGAAACTGACCGAAATCACGGTAACACCGTGGACGATACCGTTGTCAGAATCCGGATTATCACGTGCGCGGGCAGTACTTGTGGGTCCGGGACTCGGCCGCG
>SMXK01000092.1 GCA_004356265.1 Bacteroidota bacterium | reverse complement strand
GATCTTTCCGAAGAACTAACAGCGCTGCAAATCACTCTGGTAGTTTCACGTTACTGCCGAATTTCTCATTGATGTAGGCGTACACGGTTTCAAGAACGTCGCGGTGAACCACGCGACCGTCTCTCATTTCTTGAGAGAGAGCTGTACGTCGCATGCTTGCATCCGGCGGGAGTAACGGAATCGTTGACGGCTGCGGCCAGATGTCTTCGTCAATGGCCGCCATACGAACCCTGATATCATCCTTTGTGATGTTGAACACCATGTAGTCTGTTGCAAGCGCCAATGGTCCATCGTACGTCATCCTGATATCCCGGAGGATTGGCTGGACGGTGTCGAAATCGTTAAAAAAGTGATACGCTACAGCCAGGCGCGGCTTAGTGGCGGCCATTACTTTACCGAACTGGGCAGGAGATGTATGTATCTGCGTTCCTACGTTGAGCGCTGCCTCGGGTGTGAAATTCTGCTTTTCAATGAGCGACTCGGGCGAAATGAAACTCTCGTGGATGGCAATGTCAGAATCCAATGCATACTCCATCCACCACTTATTTGGAAATGTATCACTGCTATACGCAAACTTGAGACCATTCCACTCGAGCAGGAAGCTGACCGGCCCATCAAAGATGTGAATAGCTGGGATCGTTCGAATAGTGACACCGTTTTCCTGATAAATCACCTGGTTCACTTTGCGATAGTCGAACTCTGTAACCTCCAGGAATAGTCCGCGAGTATCGGTATTACCCACACGCGTGTCAATGTCCCATGCGAGGCTTTTTTCCAGATGTTCCAGAGCCGCCTTTGTACCGTATTTCGGTTCCAGGCTGCTTGGGCCCCATACGCGGAGCGGAACGACCCTGTTCGCGACAACTCCACCAATCCACAACGCGTCCAGGTCTCCAAAATGATCAGAGTGAAGGTGGCCCAGAAATACTTTGTCGATGAGGTTATAAGGGATTTTCAGTGCTGAAATTCGTTCGGCTGATCCAGTACCAATGTCGAACAGAAATTTGTCGCCGTTCCCCAATTCAACAAGCCAGCAGGCAGCGGCCTGTTTTGGCCGGGCATTCGGCATACCCGTCCCGCATGCAATAACTCGCATCTCGTCAGGGGCCAGTTCTTCAGTTCCGGGGTAATAGACTTCACGATCTTCAACCACCTGAGAAGTAGAATCATTGGCGGACGTGTCGGCATAATTAGCGGCAAGCAGACTTACGACAACCAACATTCCTACTGCGCCGAGAACGATGCCAGATAACGTCGGGGACATTTTTTTCATTGTGGGCTTCCTTAAATAGCTGTGTTGGATTGTGCGCGACCGGAATCAAAAATAAATATACGCAAATCTATTCTTATCGGTCGTGAAAGTCAATGAATCCGAATGGCAACACAAAAAAAGATACGTGGAGGGTGTGGCCCGAAAGGAAAAGATGGCTATGATGATGCCGGATTCGGACGGGCGCAGTGCGTAGGCTATTTACTCCCCTGTAAATCATCTTCTGTACATGGGCCCTCTTAGGGTTTTAAGAGACCTCAGTTGTCACGAAATCCTAACTTGTGAAGTGTCCAGTTCCAGGGGAGCAGATCACATACGGTTTTATATCTTTGATATTTTACGATACACTACTACTCGTATTTGAATGGCTCAGTCAACAGTTTTGGTTCTGCACCGCAAGTCGGCGAATGAGGTTGCCGTAAAACTGGCGATCAAAACCGTCAAAAAAGAGGGAATTGATCTGCGCGTTTTGGTTCCGTTCAATAAGGCAGAAAAGCCGCGTATAGTCCGAGAAGCCCTTGAGCGAGGCGCAACGAGGATCATTGCAGGCGGCGGCGATGGAACGATCAATGCTGTGGCCAATGCCCTGATTGGTGATGGCTCGGTGGTGCCGACGGCGACGCTGGGTATATGTCCGCTTGGTACGGCGAACGATTTCGCGCGCGGGTGCGGCCTTCCTTTAAATGATCTAACCGAGTGTTTGCGGATCGCCTGTACGCGAGAAGGTCGCAAGATCGACGTCGGCATCTTAAATGGGCGCTTCTTCGTCAATGTGGCCAGTGCGGGATTTGGGGCAGAAATCACCGCGACAACACCGGTTCAACTCAAGAAGGCTCTCGGCGGGGCTGCCTATACGATTATGGGGATGATTAAGGCTCTGGGCCTGACGCCTTATACCGGACGCCTGATAATACCCGGAAGAGAGCCGATCGAAGGCAGCATGCTATTCATGGCGGTGGGTAATAACCATTTTGCCGGCGGCGGATTCGACGTTGCGCCCTTGGCGAAACTTGATGACGGGTTACTGGACCTTGTTGCGATACGAGCCGATCAGGGATTTAATTTCGCAGGTCTTAAAGATGAACTCGAGGATCCAATGAACCCTGAGAATCGGAATGTCTTCTACATGCAATTATCGAATTTCACTATTGAGTCGGACAAGAAAATTCATTGCAACCTGGACGGCGAACCCATTCACAAGAAGAAACTGAAGTTCAGCATACTACGCGAGCATCTAAGCGTGGCGTATTGACCGAAGAGTTGCAACCTGTCTGCTCACTGCGTTTGCTGTCTGTCTTATCTTTCGATCCGCTCTTGCGAGTAAACTCGCACCGCGTCTCAATAGAAAAGCCCACCATGCAGAGCAGGGCGGGCTTTCTTACGTCGTGCGGAGGGGGTGGGATTCGAACCCACGGTACGCGTGAACGTACGCTGGTTTTCAAGACCAGTGCATTCAACCAGGCTCTGCCACCCCTCCTGTTTGATTCAGACTCGTTTGGACCATTCGTGGTCCCATTAAGCCGTCGTCTATCTCGCTTGCGTGTTGCTAATCGCACAATAAGTCCAAGGAGGACTCAAATCGGATTAGATCCGCCCTGGAATCCAGCGAGGTTGCAATGATACGCAGACATGGTCTCTCGACCAAAAGCAATTCAGAGAAGAGATCGTAAAATTCTGGTGCCCCTTCAAAGCGCCGGGTGCCGATGTGGTGGCTTCCCTCACATAAATCCGGGATTTCGGATTACAGAGATGTAGGGGTACGTCCTCCTGACTCACATCCGTTTCTGACCGATTTTTACCCTTGGAACTGATGAGAATACAGCTCCTGAAATGCAACGTCATTTGCTCCACGAGGGCCGACATGAATACCGTAACGAGAGAATTTCTAATAGTAATTGTCGCTTTTACACTACTGTCTGGATTGATGCCACAAAGCACAACTATCGCGTACAAAATATCACCGGAAAGCAAAGTGTGGGTTGAAGGTACGTCAACGATCCACGATTGGACGTGTGGCGCAACTGAGATTAAAGGAACTGTCGAATTGACGTTCGGGACTGACATGGCCCCGGCCATTTCTGCGGCTCAGGTTACCGTTCCAATCAAAAAAATGGACTGTGACAACAGCACAATGGACAGAAAGCTTCAGAAGGCTCTGAAGATGAAAGACACTCCGAACCTTCTCTTCGAATTTGAAAGCGCAACCACCCAGGACGCGGCAGTTGCAGACTCTTTCGAAGTCGCCACATTGGGCTATATGATGATCGCGGGTCAAACCAGGCGCATTACGGTAACCCAATACCTGACCGAGCGGGTCGATGGCACAATTATTTTTCGCGGTTCATTCCCGGTGTCCATGAAAGATTATGGCGTCAAGCCACCGACGGCACTATTGGGGACAATCAGAACGGGCAACGAAGTAACTGTGTTTTTTAAGTTCGTGCTTGACCCGTCCAGGAGCAATTCATAGAGCTCTCATCGCGTAGTCTCAAATTGTATGAAATCAATATCATTCATACCCGTCGTTCTAATGCTCGCGGCAACGTTTTCGAGCGCACAGGCCCCGGCCGACCGGACGCTACGATTCCAATTGATGAGCGGTAGCGCGATTACAATTGCCGGATCATCGACCGTGAATTCGTTCCGATGCACCTCGAATTATGTGCAAGGATTCGGCACCGTGTCATCGTTCGCGGGCTCTCTTGAGAAAGCTGAAGTAGTCGTCGAATTAGCAGCACAAGTAACCCTGTTTGACTGCGGAAACGGACGGATGAATCGCGACCTGTGGAGCGCCTTGAAATCGGATACTCATCCTCTGATTACCTATCGACTGGATGAGGCGATTGTGGAAGTATCCAGAATAACCGACGCCGATTCGATTTCAATTCAAGCGGCGGGAAAACTGACTATCGCAGGAGTCGAAAGACCAATAAACCTTGTCCTGTCGGCTGTAAAACAGGCTGATGGTATGTATATCGTAACGGGACAACAGGATATCACAATGAGTGAGTTCGAAGTGGACCGGCCAACTGCACTGCTGGGGCTGGTCAAAGCACACGATGACCTCACAATCTATTTCGACCTGAAATCAACAGTCATGCAATTTTAATCAACGCAGGAATGACGTGGCCGGGTACTCTCTCGCACCATGTCAACCACATCAAACAATCCTCTTAGGAGGGTGATATCATGAAAATCTACATGATGAAAAGTAGCACCTCACTGATGACCGTCGTGCTTTTTCTCGCACTGGTTCTACCACTCACATTACACGCTCAGAAAAGAGATCTGCAGTATTTCAGAGCGCCTGATCAACGAGGTGTAAATGTATTTGAAGCAGCCAAACAGAGTGACCCGGTTAAATTCGATGGCATGATGGTGAGGCTCGGAGGTGCATCAACCATTCAATTCCAGGGTATCTCACATGAAAACACAGCGGATGAACGGCTGAATGGTGACGATGTAAACCTGAATGAACTGGCTGATATCGGAGCTAATTTCAACCTCGCCACCGCTAATATGACGTTCGATGTCCAGCTGAATGACGGGATGCGGATGCACCTCACTACCTATTTGTCTTCCAGGCATCACTCAGAAGCATGGGTCAAGGGTGGTTACATCCAGTTTGACGGCCTTCCGTTCTTCAACAGCGATGCCGTTGACAACTTGATGAAGTCGTTTCGTGTTAAAATTGGACATATGGAGGTTAACTACGGAGATGCTCATTTCCGCAGAAGCGACAACGGTATGACGATGTTTAATCCGCTGGTGGGCAACTACATCATGGATTCTTTCACGACCGAAGTGGCGGGCGAGCTGTACTACCTGAACAATGGCGTCATCGTCATGGCGGGTCTAACAAACGGTAAGCTCAACCAGTCTGTTAAAAATTCCGGTTCAACCAATCCTTCTATTATTGGAAAACTGGGGTACGATAAACAGATCAATGAGGACCTGCGGGTTCGCATTACTGGCTCTGTTTACCACGCAGGCAAAACAGGTCACGCATACCTTTACTCTGGAGACCGAGCAGGCTCGCGTTATTATTACGTGATGGAAAACACGCTTTCATCGTCGTCGAGTCAGTTCCGGTCGGGACGTTATGACCCCGGGTTCAGTAATAAACTGACATCCATAATGTTGAACCCGTTCGTAAAATATCAGGGTTTCGAATTCTTTGGAATGTTTGAAACGTCATCAGGATCGGCAACTTCAGAAGATGCAGACCGTCGATGGAATCAGCTATCCGGTGAACTGACGTACCGACTCGGTGACAAGGAGAATATCTACGTCGTTGCGCGGTACACAAAAGCTTCAGGCGAAGAAAAAGGCACATTGAATGACGTCGAAATCACTCGCTTGCAGGCGGGCGCGGGCTGGTTCATGACCAAAAACGTGCTTGCCAAACTGGAGTACGTGAATCAGTCCTACGATGGATTCGATTCTTCTCACATTTTCTCAGGCGGATCCTATCACGGAGTCATGGTAGAAGCTGCGATCACATTTTAGGTCGCCTTTTCGAACATCGCTGTGGTAAAAAGGGGAGTCCATCGCGGGCTCTCCTTTTTTATGACGTCGATTATAATCGTATTGAGGTGACGCGCCAGATCGGACGCGCGACAAAAATTACAGGGTGGTTGTCATGGACGTGCCTTTTAATCGACGCCGAGCAGCGTGGTCACGAGGTTTTTCGCGAACATCCCGGCCTGCAGACCTGCGATCCGATTCGTATGGCAGATACAACGTAAATGAACTCCCGTGTCCCAATTTGCTCTCTACCTGTATTTCGCCACCAAGAAGTTCTGCCAAGCGGGTGGAGATCGAGAGACCGAGACCGGTACCACCATATTTTTTTGACGTTGACAGAGTAGCCTGTATATAGGCCTCGAATACAAGCTGCTGTTTTTCCTCCGCGATTCCGATGCCAGTATCGGTGACAGAAAATGCGATTGTCTTTTCGCTGTTCAATAAAGAATTCGAAAACGTAACATCGGCTCCAGGCGTTCCAACTTGTAGAGTCACGCTTCCGCTCTGCGTAAACTTGAAAGCATTCGATAACAGGTTTCGAAGTATTTGTTCTAACCGCAATGCATCCGTCGTGACGTACTCAGGAAGGGATTCGTTTTCAACAACAGGAAATTCAAGCCCTTGCTTTTCAGCGACCGGCTCGAACTGCCGGGTTAACTTTTTGATGGTGTCCGAAATTGACACCTTCTCAAATTCGATGGTGACCTTCCCAGCCTCTACTTTCGAGAGATCAAGAATATCGTTGATAATGCTATCCAGACTGTTGCTTGCCTCAGAGATCGTTTTGGCTGCATAAATCTGGTCTTCCGTCAGTGTCTTGTCTTTATCGTCAGTCAGCGTTTGGGCGCAAATCAACAAACTGGTGAGCGGCGTTCGGAGCTCGTGTGACATGCTCGCCAGAAAATCAGTCTTGTGGTTGCTGGCCTTTTCAAGCTGCTCGGCTTTCATATCCACAATCCCCTTGGCAGTCAATAGCTTGCGTTTCTGAACTTTTAGGACTTCAGCCTGCTTTGTCAGATTCTGATTGAGATCCTTGAGCTGTTGAGACCGTTTTTCAAGCAACTCATTCGTTGAAGCAAGCGTTTTCGACTGTGCTTGAATTTTCTGAGCAAGTTCCCGCGATCCTTCGAGCAGAGATTCGGTCTTTTGCCGGTCAGCTGCGGCTTTAACGAGCACGCTCAGAATCGAGAGAGATCGTTCCAGAAATTCAATCTGGATCCTAGAAAACTCGCGGAACGAGGCCAATTCCACAACACCGACGGTTGCTCCCTCGAACAAAATCGGAAATACCAGGAGATGCTGCGGTACGCTCTCTCCCAGCCCGGACAATATCCTCAGGTATGACGCTGGCAGGTCTGTGAGCGCGATAGATTGACCATCGAGAGCACACTGACCGATTATGCCTTCGCCCAACATGATCTGCTCTGGGAAATGGGAATTGTCCGTTGTGGCGAAGCTCGCGAATCTTACAAATTCGTTGCCTTCCTTGCCTTCCTTGCCCTCTACCGTGGTTTTTCTGAGGTAAAGGAGACCATGACCAGCCCGTGTGAGAGTGGCGAATTGGGTTAGAGCAGATTGTGCCAGATCCTTCAGACTAGACTGTTTCTGCATCTGTGCGGAAAAGGAAGCAACCTCACGATTCAACCAGACCTGTTCATCCGTTTCATTCTTAAGCTCACGGAGCGTTTTTTGCATAGTCAGAAGTGATCGGCCAAGCACGTCATTTTTGCTTCGCAGCTTGATATCAACCGAGTAGTCACCGCTGGTAATGTTGTCGGCTTGTTCCGACAAGTAACGATGATTCTCGGCGATTGCCTGAATCGAAGCAGCAATACCTGTCGGAGATTCGATGTCGTCGAACAATGATATGTTTACTCGCCCGGAAGCCAACCGTCGAGCGGCACGTTCGATCTGTCCAGGTTCGCCCCCTACCTGCCTGCTGAGAAGCAACATCGAGTAACCGCTCCATCCAATGGCCACTAGGAACGTAATTAATGTACCCCAGACTAAGAACCGTTGCGATTGCGTGGCGGCGTCAGCAGCAGCCAGTCTGCGACCGATTATGAGCGATTGCTCTGTTTCACTGATCACGCGAAAACGATCACGGATGTCGTCGATAATTAACTTCCCGCGCTCTGACTCAACAATGTCACGTACATCATCCATCTTCGATTTGCCCGACGTAACATCCCGTCTAAGCTGAATTTCCGCCTCTCCGGCCACCTGTATCCATCTTCGATATCGCTCTCTGATGCGCTCCAGGCGGTGGACCTGAACTGGATTATCGGAAACCAACCACATCACAGAGTTTATCGTGGTCTCGAATTGTCGCTGACCACTGTTATACGGTTCGAGAAATTTTTCGGAGCCGGTAATCAGAAAGCCGCGCTGACCAGTCTCCATATCAATCAAGAGCTTCGTCGCCTTATTAATACTACTCATGACCTCCTCGGTATGAGAAACCCAGTCGGCTGAGGATTGCATTACTTGAATATTTCGATACGCCAATGAGGAGACGATCCCCATGAGGATGAGGACTATTAACACTCCGGATGCGATCTGATACTTGAACTTCATTTATCTAGAATGTGGCCGCTCTACTGTCTGTTCGTCTATATCTGTAAATGATCTTAATATTAGAGAGGAAAAGGTGTATTGCTGAACAAGAGAGAAATACGTATATCTACTTATATCCTCTTCTGATAGGTTTCGGTGCAATTTCGAACATCTTAAGTACCGAATGGCGCTGAAGTAGACCTTCTTCCAGCGTCTTAGCCTGATCATCCGATTCTTGCCTATCTGCACCTGTCAGGCCGCTGAGGGTAGATATCGTTGACTCTGGCTAGTCAGGACGGAATACAGCTTTGCAGTCGCACAGATGCTGCACGTGCGTGCCCCTCCAGACCCTCCAGTCTGGCAAACTGTTCGGCGTCCCGCAAAATATCATCCAGATCAGGATCGACTTGATCTACCTCGACCCACGTTTGAATCCGGATGTAATCGAAAACCGAGAGTCCGCCGGTTTGTCTTCCAGACCCGTGAGTGGGGAGCGTGTGATTGGGTCCGATTCCGTAGTCGCCTAGCACTTCAGCCGATGCATGCCCTATGAACAGCGTTCCATAATTTCTCAATATAGTTTTCATTTCGGAGGCGCCGGTCGTACAGATTTGTACGTGTTCAGGAGCGATCTCATCGCACCAGTCTGCCATCTCTTGGAGTGAATTGGCCAGAAAACTACCGCCACGCCGGAGCGATAGCCTAGCCACCGGGGCCGTCGAAAGCGACGTGAGTTGCGACGTCAATTGATTCTCGACCATTTCGATCATCGTCGCATCAGTCGTGATCAGTACCGGAAGCGCATCGGGATCGTGCTCCGCTTGGGCGATCAGGTCGGCGGCAATCCACTCCGGATTTGCTGTAGAGTCGGCAAGGATCACAAGTTCCGATGGGCCTGCAAGCATATCGATCCGCACGTCCCCCGCGACCCTGCGCTTCGCAGCGGTTACATATTTATTTCCTGGTCCCGTAATAACAGCACATGACGGAACCGGCCCCGCACCGTACGTCATCGCTGCAATCGCTTGTGCACCACCGGAATTAAGGACCATATTCGCTCCAGAAATAAACGCTGCAGCGAGCGAAACAGGCCCCGGGTTCGGAGTGGCTACCCAGACCTGTTCAACCCCTGCTACACGTGCCGGGATCACGGTCATCAAGATCGACGAGGGCAATGGATACATGCCGCCGGGGCAATAACAGCCGGCAGACGCCACAGCCGATATCCGATGACCAGCGTTTCCACCAGGCACGGAAACAGACAATTCCGAAAAGCTTCCGAGCTGTGCGCGCGCAAACGAGCCTATTCGGTCTGCCGACCTTTTGAGAAGATCTTGAACGTCCTGTTCAAGAGATATCCAAGCGGCCTCCATGTCTCCACGATCGTAGACGAGGGGAGCATTGGGCGCAGGAGAGTCGAATTCGTTTCGATAACGAAGAAGCGCGCTCAGGCCATTCAGCTTCACATCTTCTACAATTGAATCGACCGCAGCCAGATCCGGGTCCGCCTCGCTGAACAGGCTTCGGGTTGGCAGGTCGCTCGGGCAAGACAGCTTGGGAAATATATTCATCGGACTAATTGGCTCATATTATCCAGCTGATGGAGTCGGAGAGGGCAGCGAAGACTTGGCCATCATCGGTCGCCGCCCAACACGCTGATTGCGATGCCTAAGCTCGTCCATTACATCCTCAAAACGGACACCACTTCTTGCCATTGCTACGCTTGCGAAATAAAGAACGTCTGCCGCCTCGAGAACCACTGAGCGGCGTAAATCGCCGGTGGCTTGACCATTGAAGATGTGGTCAGCCGCGTCCGCCAATTCTTTTGCTTCCTCGATCAGTTTATTGGCCAGAAGCCCTCGGGTATGTGCCGCTTTCCAGGTTCCCGAGGCAGAGTCATTTCCAGCAATTTTGGCCGCAGCCATCGCGACGACTTCCCCCAGACCAAATGTTTCGCCGAAGCATGATCGAGTTCCGGCGTGGCAAAAAGGTCCCGATTGACGGACTGTAAACTTTAAGCAATCCCGATCACAATCCAGATCGACTCGCAATAATTCCTGAGTGTGTCCGGATGTCAATCCTTTCTCCCATATTTCACTACGTGATCTTGACCAATAAATGCCTTTACGAGTCTCTATTGCCAGGGCGATCGACTCGCGCGAGCTCCAGACCAATCCTAAGACTCGATCGGATTCGTCTGAGACAACTGTGGGCCACAACTCACCGGCGCCCGATTTCGACGACGACGAGCGAAGCGACGCGCTGACGGCATCGCCCAGCGAAAAGGCACCCGTATACAGAGCCATACCAACCTGGGCATCAAATCCCATTTCATCAAGAACGCGAATGTCATCGGTCGAAGTGATACCTCCGGCGAACGTAAGGCGAGGGGGTGGGCCACTGCAGGGAATCAGGGCCAGTGTATCCGCAATCGCCTGCAGAGCAACCATGTCAAACCCTTTCATTCGGCCTTCGTTCTCGACTTGGGTATATAGAAATCCGCCAACATAAGGAGCCAGAGCAGCAATGCGCGAGGCGACCGTATCGGTTGTCTGAGAGGTCCAGCCATGTGACACAACCATTCCGTCCCGGGCATCGACAGCTGCAATGATCCGGTCACGGGGAAGGCGTGCGCAGAACTGGGGTGTGGCCGCTGTTCCGATGATAATGCTCGCGGCACCGGCGTCAAGCCAGTCAAGAGCGGTCTTTTCGTGACGAATACCGCCTCCTACGCGAATTCGTGCCTGGCGGGCCATCTGGCGAATCAACTCTGCGTTCGATCCGGTTCCGAGAGCGGCGTCAAGGTCAATTACGGCGACTTCACCGGCAACGGAAAACTGCGCGAGTCGCTCCATGGGATCGCCGCCGTCGAGTACGAATGTCTCACCGCCGCGGAGTTGCACGGCACGTCCATTCTGAATATCAATACTGGGAATAATCATAGTCGTACAGGAATATCTGAGAGGCTCAGTTCCGCTTTGAAATTGTTGATGGAATAATCTTTGTCATGAAAAATGGAGGCGGCGAGTACAGCAGCTGCGCCGGCCGATACAGCATTGACGGCGTCTTTCACACTACCGATGCCTCCAGAACAGATGACAGGAATCGAAACGCTTGATGACACCGCTTCCAGTAATTCGATATCAGGGCCCTCCCGCGTACCGTCTTTGTCCCAACTGGTAAGCAGAATTTCTCCAGCGCCGCGATTTTCGGCTTCGATGGACCAAGAGACGGCATCCCATGGCGTAGTCGCGCGACCGCCGTTGACTAACACTTCCCAGGAATCGTTGGAGCTGCGCCTGGTATCTATGGCCACGACTATACACTGCCTGCCGAATGCCGCTGACAATTCTTCGATTAAATCCGGATTCTGAACAGCAGCAGAATTAATACTGATCTTGTCAGCACCGCAGGACAAAACGGTTGAAGCATCGCTCAATGACCTGATTCCACCTCCAATCGTCAGCGGAATATGTAGTTTTTTACGAACCCGTTTCACCGTTTCAAGAGCCGTACTCTCCCGCTCTGGTGACGCAGCGATATCTAACAGTACAATTTCATCGGCACCTTCGAGCTCATATCTCGCAGCCAACTCAGCTGGATCACCGGAGTCGCGGAGATTCTGGAAACGAATCCCTTTTACGACCCTTCCGCCAGCAACGTCGAGGCATGGGATTATACGAATGGTTGATCCGCACGGATTTTGCGTATCTGTTTCAAGGGGCGTTCCTGATGGCGGCGTGATAGGTCGGTCTGATTGAAGGGTCATCCACGCGCGAATCAGATTAAGACCGTATTCGCCCGAAAGTTCAGGGTGGAATTGACACGCGAGAAGCCCCGAGCGATACAAGGAGGCGACAAATTGTTCGCCATAACAGGTGTATGATGGCGACCAAGATTCATCGACCGCCGGTAAGACAAATGTATTGGCGTACGCCACATAGCCAGGCCCGGACAATTTCTCACAGATCCCGCCGGTTACGCGATTCCAACCCTGTTGCGGGATTCGAACAGTATCAGGCAGCGCCACACAATAACCCGGAATGATGCCCAGACCGGACACACCCGGGGCCTCATCACTTCCTTCGCACAACAATTGCATCCCGAGACAAATGGCCAGTGTGGGGGTGCCCGCCAGAATTTTTTCCCGAAGCGGAGCCGTCAGCCCGCGCTCGTTCAGATTGTTCATTCCTGTTTCAAACGATCCAACGCCAGGCAGAAGAATTCGGTCAGCGATTGCGAGTTCGACAGGATCCGACACCAGCTTGTAGCCCAGCCCAATGGAATCGAGTGCGCTTCGTATTGAAGCGATGTTGCACACTCCTGTATCTACGATAGAAATCATTCGAGCGGCCCTCCTGACAACGTTCCTTTCGTCGAGGGAATGTCCGTTGAACCGGTAAAAGAAACGGCTTGCCGGAGTGCCAGGGCCGTAGCCTTGAAAGCAGCTTCAGCATTGTGGTGATCGTTTTCACCGCGCAAGATGTCAACATGGAGGGTCATCATTGCGCTCGCCGCGATGGAGCTCAGAATGTGGGGAATATTTTCGCACGCGAGACCGCCTACCGAGTCTCGTCGCAATTTCAGATCCACGAACGCAAATGGGCGTCCAGAAAAGTCGATCACCGACCGCGCCAGAGCCTCGTCCAGAGGAGCATAGGCCGATCCGAATCGGGTGATGCCGCGTTTGTCACCGAGGCATTGGTTCAGCGCATTTCCGAATACAATGGCGCAGTCTTCCGCCGTGTGGTGATCATCAATTTGCAAATCGCCTTTGCACGAAAGATCAAGATCGAATCCGGCGTGTTTCGCAAGGGCATCAAACAAGTGATCAAGAAATCCAATTCCCGTATCAATCCGATTTGAACCCGTTCCGTCCAGATTCAATTTCAGCGAAATCCTTGTTTCGCGCGTTTCGCGCGTGAGTTCTGTAATTCGCGATTTCAGAGCGGGAAGAGTAGCTTGAGTAGTATTCATAACAGTATGTCTGCAATTTGATTAGCGGACGAGAGTACGAAGAGTGCGCCCGCTTCAAGAAGAACACTTTGGTTACCGGTTTCGTCGATTCCCACAGCGGGAATCCCTGCGCCGATAGCGGCCCGAATATCATCGGGTGTATCTCCGATCATCCAGGCGGCAGAAATGTTCAGCCGACATAACGCCCGGCGAACCGGCGCGGGATCTGGTTTGGCAGCTTCATCCTCCATGGCAACTATGGTCTGGAAATGGCTCGATAAGTCGTATCGATCCAGGAACCAGTCGGCCTCTTTGCGCGGCCGTCCTGTCACAATTCCGAGAGAAAAAATGGCAGCCAGGCGGGGGATCAACTCGTCGGAAACAAGCAGCGATTCCGTTTCCCGAAAACCGGCCCGATCGCCGCTTCCCAGATAAACGTTTTGAAATTGAGCGACAACCTCTTCATAACGAACATCTATGCCGTTGCGTATCAATAGCTGATACGTCAAAATCCAATCATTATTGGCATTTCCAGCTCGCTTGAGTTGATCGATATCTGATGGCTGTATAGTTACTCCGAAACTGGCGGCAGTCTCCAGAATGGCCTGCCGGTACGACTGACTGACGTCGGCAAGCACGCCGTCGATGTCAAACAGCAGACCGTTGGGGCGGTCGAAAACAGGGAGTGTGAAATTCATATCGGGCATCTCGTTCACGCCACTATTTGATCAGGCGATGTAACTACGATGTCAGTGCCACCGGCCAGCTTCAGCTTCGGAAGTAGCGCCGGGAGCTGGGCTCTTGGCACGGCAGCGCGGACGGAAAATCCACTGTTTCGAAAGAGTGGCGATACGGTTGCTTCCCGCATGGACGGCAGTATTGCTACGACCGCGTCAAGTGAACTCGCGTCGGCGTTGATCTCCAGCATGACTCGGCGCCGCGCATCGAGAACACTTTTCAGAACCATGGCCAGATCTTCAATGCGAGGACGTGTGGATGGATTGTCCATCGCGGCCGGACTGGCATACAATCGGGTGGAAGATGTCATTATCGTATCTATAATTTCGAGCCCATTGGCCTTTAGTGTCGATCCGGTGGCAACATTGTCTACGATCACGTCCGCGTCATCCGGCGGGAATACCTCGGTTGCGCCGTATGAACGAATAAACTCGGCGTTGAGGCCAGATTGTCCGATCCAATTCCGGGTGATTCGCTCGTATTCAGAAACAACAACGACTGGGGCCGCGCTGCCATTTTTCAGAAAATTGAATCCGACCGGGGCTGCCACAACAAGCCGAACAGGGTCAAGACCCGTATCTAACACTTCCACAAGGTCAGCTTGCAATTCGGTGACCCAGTCTGCGCCGGCAAAACCAACGTCGCGTCGCCCGTGCGATAACATCTCAATCACGTTTTGGGGCTTGAAGACTTTTACTGTGGTATCCGGTAGTGAGATTTCCGGTCGATATTCCCGGCCGCGAAAGGAGATGGAAATACCGGCACCCTTCAGCAGCGATAAAACGCCCTCACTCATGCGCCCTTTAGGAAGGCCGAGCTTCAGGTCCGTGACAGTTTGGGTAGTTGTGTTCATGGTTCTGGTCGTTAGCGCCAGAACCTCGAAAACCGTGTTT
>SMXK01000091.1 GCA_004356265.1 Bacteroidota bacterium | reverse complement strand
CTTTACCCCTGGGAATCACTACACCTGGGATTAATATTACAGCTGTCGATAAAGTGGGAAAAAAGATGCAGGCGGTTTCGTCAATGGCGAAGCGATTATCGGTTTCAAATGTAGACGTCTTTCATGGGCGCGCAGACGAATGGCCGGGAACGGCTACGTTTTCAGTTTCCCGGGCAACCGCATCCCTCTCCGAACTGTGGAGGTGGCATAAAAAAATGCTTACAAACGTTCGAAACGATGTAAGAATTGCGCATCGAGGTCAGATTCTGGCAAAGATGGGTCCTAATGACGGTGCTTTCGCAAAAGAAATCCTTCAGGAGAATACTTTCACGGACGACATGGTCGAAGACCGAGCTGTCGAAGACTCTTACTGGCCACCGGGACTCATTTGCCTGAAAGGTGGTTCTCTGGATGCCGAAGTAGCCGTACTATTAGAATCCGATCCGATGGTACGTGTAACAGGGTATTCTGTCAATGAAATATTGGCCCAACCGCCCGGGGACAGTTATTTCGCGGATAAATATTTGCTGTTGGTTCAAACAACCGGGGATAATGGGGAATAAGGAACGCAGGGGAAATCGAACCGAACGACTCTTTGCGACGATTCTGCTATTACAGAATCGGCCAAACATGACGTCGAGGGACCTTTCTGAACATTTTGGTGTGAGTCGACGAACAATATTTCGGGATTTAAGTGCGCTCGCGGAATCGGGAGTACCCCTCACCTACTCAGAAACTGGTGGTTACGAAATCCTGGATGGATATCAGCTGCCCCCTCTCATGTTGTCTGCCAGGGAAGCTGCAACGCTGCTGGTCGGAACAGAGTTTATGAAGCTGCAATCGGATGCTTCCCTTCGTCAGGATTCAGATGCTGTCGCGTTAAAGATCAGGACGGTTTTGCCTCGCGAAATCAGGGAATACGTAGACCGGCTTCGAGAAAACACAGTTCTGGATCCATATTGGTTGCATACGGTAGATCATGCGGCTGACGAAGGCAGTCCTGATAGCTCGGGAAGTTGGTACAAATTGAGTGAGGCGGTCGCAAGCTCCAGGAAGGTCACCATGGAATATTATGTGCCTTCACGGGACGAGGTTACGAAGCGGCGGGTTGATCCGCTTGGACTCGTATATTACACGGACCACTGGAATCTGATTGCATATGACCACCTGCGCGAAAGCGTCAGGAATTTTCGACTGGACCGGATAAAGGCATTACACGTGTTGACGGAGAAGTTTAGTCGACCGACCGGATTCAGCTTGTCTGAACATCTGAGGAGTAGCGGCATTGGTGGCGATGTCCACGATATCGTTCTGGAATTCAGAAAACATTCTTTTCCCCGAGCTCGCAGGGCTATTCCCGCTCAAATCGAGGATGAAGAAAACCTGGGCGAAAGGATCCGCGTACGTTTTCGATTCAGCTATCTGCCGTATATCGCTACCTGGTTGTTACAATTTGGTGCCGATGTGCGTGTTTTGGAACCCACAGAACTCAAAGATGCGCATCTGAAGGCGGCGAAAGATGTTCTAAGTGTATATGATTCCTAGTTTACGGTAGAGGCCGCAGGTTGTAATGCGGATTCTGTCAGGGATTCTATAATTTCTGCACCGGTTCCAAGATCGGATACTTCCTGTATGATCGCTCGAAGGCGACCGGCCTTGCTCTCTTTTAATACGAATCGATAGCCGGTTGAGTCGAGTTTTTCAAGAAGGGATCTGAAGATATAATCGTAGAAATATTTGTCCTTTTCCGGATCCGGGAAAACCAGGAACAGCCGTTGGTTCTTAAAGACAATCCTCTGCAATCTGAGTTGCTGGGCGGACAGTTTAAGTCTCATGGTGGTCAACAGGTTATTCACTTCGACCGGTGGTTCACCGAATCGATCAGCGAGTGCGATTTTAATCTCGTCCAGCACTTTGTTTTCCCGCGCGTCTGATATCTGGCGGTAGATGTTGAGTCTCTCGACCCGGTTGGAAAGGTAAGATTCCGGAATAAGTGCATCCGCTTCCACATCAACAGACGTATCTCCGGGGGACGGGATTTTTTCGCCACCAAACAGGTCCGCGAATTCGGTATTCCGAAGCTCTTCTACCGCTTCATCCAGAATTTTATGGTAGGTGTCAAACCCGACATCGTCCACAAACCCGGTTTGTTCGGCACCGAGTAGATTTCCAGCACCTCGTATATCGAGATCTCGCATGGCAATATGGAATCCGCTTCCAAGAGCTGTAAACTCTTCAACAATCTGAAGACGCTGTTTCGCATCCCTCGTAAGCCCTTTTACGGATGGCACAAGCAGGTAACAAAATGCCTTCGTATCGGAACGCCCGACGCGGCCACGTAATTGATGTAGTTCCGCCAGTCCAAATCGGTCAGCCCGGTTTATTATCATTGTGTTGGCATTGCTTACATCAACCCCGTTTTCGATGATAGACGTGCATACGAGCACATCAAATTTCTTCTCATAAAAACCGGTCATCACTTTTTCCAGCTCCGGACCTCTCATCTGGCCGTGCCCTACTGCGAATCGCACGTTGGGGATCATCATTCGCAGGGTCCCAGCCATTGCGTCGATAGACTGCACTCGATTATGGATAAAGAAGACCTGGCCACCACGTTTAACCTCGTAAATAATGGCGTCCCGAATGAGATCTTTATCATATGTATGTATTTCTGAAACAATGGGTTGTCTGTTCGCAGGGGGAGTAGAAATGATGGTCAGATCACGGGCACCCAAGAGAGAAAATTGGAGCGTCCTTGGAATGGGCGTTGCGGTCAGCGTTAACGTGTCGACACTGATGCGAAGTTGCCTGAGTTTCTCCTTTACACCGACACCAAAACGTTGTTCTTCGTCTATTACCAATAATCCCAGGTCCTGAAATTTGACGTCTTTAGAGATCAATCTGTGGGTACCGATAATAATGTCCGCCTCTCCTGCAGCAATCTCTTTGATAGTTTGTTTTATCTCTGCCGTACCCCGCATCCGGGACAATACACTCACGCGGACCGGATAAGCTGAAAGTCGTTCAGAAAAGGTCTTGAAATGCTGCATTGCCAGAACGGTGGTGGGCACAAGTACGGCCACCTGTTTGCCGTCCTGAACCGCTTTAAATGCGGCTCGAATGGCGATTTCGGTTTTACCGAACCCGACATCGCCACAAACCAGCCGATCCATCGGGACGGGTTCCTGCATATCGGCTTTCACGGCTTCGCTGGCAGCATATTGGTCAGGAGTATCTTCATACTTGAAAGAGGCTTCGAGCTCCCGCTGCCAGACGGTGTCTTCCGGAAAAGCGTGACCGTCAGCCTGTTTTCGCTGAGCATATAACTTGATCAAGTCCCGGGCGATGTCTTTTAATCTCGATTTTGTCCGAGACTTTGCCTTCTCCCACTGCTCCGTTCCAAGTTTAGTGAGCCGTGGTTGATGACCCTCCTTCCCCTTGTATTTATGTAGTTTATATAAGGCATTAACATTGACGTATAAGATATCAGTACTCTGATATTCAATCCGTAAAACCTCCTGTTTCTTGCCGTTTACGTCAATTTCCTGCATTCCTGAGAACCGACCAATCCCGTAATCGATGTGTACCACGAAGTCACCCGGAACGAGATGATGCAATTCGCGCAGGCTTAATCCACCGAATCGTTGTTTCTGTCGTTTTGTAGACGGACGATGGTATCGATTGAATATCTGATGGTCCGTGTACACGGCGAGACCCGACGACGGAATCTCGAATCCTTCGTGCAGCGAATCCCTTTGAATTCGGACACTGAGCCGGTCAATGTCATCTTCGAGTAAATCGTGGATTCGACCCTCCTGACCGCTTGTATCGCACAAAATAATTGTCTGAATATCTTGCTGATGATTTGCAATCAGTTTTTTGCGCAAAACGGCCACAGCACTGTTAAACGAAGGCTGAGGCACAGATTTGAAATCAAAGGAATCAGTGGATTTGTTTTGAAAGGGTCCAAAACTAATACACGTTCGTTGGGCGATCTGCGAGGCTATCTCAGCGGGATCTAATACGATGTCCGACGCCTGAATATCATCGTGAACTGATGCTTCAGCCAAAGTCTTGACCGATTCAAAGGCCTCTTGAACATGCTCCTGCAAAACGGCATCATTCTGTAAGATGAGAATGGTATCATCTGACAAATATTCGAATATTGATATCAAATTGTCGGTCGATTGACTGATGTTATTCAGATCAGGGACAAGTCTGGCATCTTGGAGTCGACTTACACTTCGCTGCGTGTGAATATCAAACTCCCGGATGGACTCTATTTCGTCTCCGAAGAACTCCATGCGCACCGGGAAGTCACCATTGAACGGGAACACGTCAAGAATACCGCCTCGAAGCGCAAGATCTCCGGCACGTTCAACAAATTCAACGCGTGTAAAACCCTGACCGACAAGCTCTTCTATGAGCGATTCGGGTTCATAAGTATCGCCGATCTGTAACTTTTTTGTCGACTGCTCAAGCACAGACCCTGATGGAACCTTCTCGAGCACTGCTTCAATATGGGTAATTACAACGCCCGAAAACCCGGATGACAACTGCTGCAGAATGTCCGTCCGCTGGATCATCGGGGTTGGATCAGTAACCACCTCGTCGTCGAACGGTTTATTCCCCGATTCAGGCAGTAACAATACCGCGTCTTCGCTGCCCAGGATTTGTTGCACGTCACTGTGGAAGTACGTTGCGGTCTCTTCATTCTCGAGGATGCAGAACACCGTGCGTTTGGTTCGGCGACAGATACCAGCTACCAGAAACGCTGGCAGAGACCCGGATACGTTTCGTAACGAAATAGTTTGTGGACGTCCGGGATTTGACGAGCCTGATTTTAGCGTATTGGTTAATGCAATGCATTCCTGACCGGATGAAATGACATCAAAAATTGATTTCAGCGACATGGGTATGTTTCACGTGAAACAGTCAGTAAACACATATTAATAAAAGAGATAAGCAACTATTGATCTGAAACTCCCAATGCAATTCGGACAAATCCATCGCTGGTTTCTAACGCCTCAAGAGCGTTGTTATAAGAATATTCCCCAAGGTGCATCACGAGAGCGGTCTTCACGTGACCACGCGCCTGTTCAAGTAAGTCCGCCGCCTCGTCGTAGGTCACGTCGCAAATCGCCATTACGATACCTCGAGACCTCTCAATGAGTTTCTTATTCGTCATTTGCAGATCAATCATCATATTCTCATATGTCTTTCCGAGGCGCACCATGGCCGTCGTCGTCAACATGTTCAAAATCAGTTTCTGAGCTGTACCGCTTTTCATCCTGGTCGACCCTGTGACGACTTCGGGACCTACGACCACGCAGATCGCGACATCAACTGGAATCACAAAGTTTTCCCGTGAAACACATGTGATAAATATCGTCTTGCAGCCCAGCACATTAGCAGCCGCTGTAGCGCCAATCGCATACGGTGTACGACTGCTTGCTGCGATTCCACAAACGACGTCCTTCGAAGTTACTCCGGCTGTCTTGATTGCATTGGCGCCGTTTGATTCAAGATCTTCTGCGCCCTCTACAGCTTTAAATACCGCTTCCGGACCCCCAGCGATGAGGCCTTGAACCATTTCAGGAGGTGTGCCGAACGTAGGCGGACACTCCGAAGCATCCAGGATTCCAAGTCGACCACTTGTGCCCGCGCCAACGTAAAAAAGGCGGCCACCATTCCGAAATGCATCGACAACGATTTCGGTCGCCTGCTCGATGTACCTGAGCTCTTTACCCACTGCTTCAGCGACGAGTTTGTCCTCTTCATTTATAATCCGGAGAATCTCGGCGGTTGATGCCACATCAATATGGGTCGATCGCGGATTTTTTTGCTCTGTCGCCAGGTTTTGGAGCTCAGAGAAAAGTTTTGGGTCGGACATCTGCGGCGAGGTCTGGGAATTGAAATAGTCAAACTAACTGAATCAACAGAATATATATTGACCGGACGTCTACAAACAGACTTATGCTACAGTAAAAGGCTCTCAGAGCCAACATTTTTGGTCGCCCCGTATGATCTTGAAGCAGATTAAACTGAAGAATTTCCGTGCTCATATAGAGTCGGAAATTTCTTTTTCGGATGGCCTGAATATCATAAGCGGTCCTAATGGCCTGGGGAAAACCAACATTCTTGAGGCTGTACACTATCTGTGTCTGACAAGGAGTTTTCTCACTTCGAGTGACCGGTATGTTTTAACGCGCGATGCATCCTTTTTTGAGATCGAAGGGCGGTTTGAATCGGACTCAGGGCGCGCGTTAAAAGTCAGGATTGCTTTCTCGCCAACAGAAGGTAAAAAGATCTTTGTGAATGGATCACATACTGTCAGGGCTTCTGAATTCGTCGGGAGAATTCCGGTCGTAATTTTTTCGCCGGATGACTACGTGATTACCGCCGGAGGGCCCGAGGAAAGACGCCGGTTTATGGACACCATGATCAGTCAATCCAGCCGGATATACCTGGATGACCTGATGCGGTACAGGAGGATATTGAAGCAAAGAAATCAATTGTTACAGAGAAGCAGGCGTATGTCGTCGCCGCCCGACGGTATGTTATTCGGCTCATGGACATCCGAACTTATCGACGTGGGATCGAAAATTTACGCGAAAAGGCTGGCGTTTTTGAATTTGTTCAGCGGACTACTGGCGGAAGCGTATGCGAGGATCGGATCCGTGGTGGAACGACCTGGTATTCGTTATGAACCATTGCCGGGATTAAAAGAGGGGTCACCGAGCGCGATCAAGACGGCGTTCGCGAAGAAGCTCGAAGAAGTAGAGCGCAGAGAGCAGGAACGAGGAATCACTCTTGCCGGCCCCCATCGTGATGACCTGCTATTCACCCTGGATGATTTACCCGTTCGGCGATATGCTTCCCAGGGGCAGCACCGTTCGTTTGGAATGGCGCTGAAGCTGGCACAATATTACTATTTACTGGAAACCACAGAGGAATCACCTGTTCTGCTTCTGGACGACGTGTTTGACAATCTCGATGAGGATCGAATTCGCGTTTTCACATCGATTTTAAAGGAGCCAGAGATGGGTCAGAGCCTGATTACGGCAGCCAGAAAGAATATATTCGGCGAAACGGAAACGAAGGAGTTAACAGAAACCACGGAAGAGGCAGAAACGTCGGAAGAGACCGGCGAACGGGGATCAGCTCGCCCCGAAAATCATATTGACATCCGGGAAGCGATGTTTTCAAAAGAGCCGGAGCAGAATTGAATTCATAGGCTTGGCCGCTTCCGGGCAAAAAGTACACTAATATGAGTATCAACAAAAATCCGATTGCGATAACTGTGTTGGCAGCCCTGTTGACGGGGGTCTTGTCCGGTTGTGTCGTTTCCCGGGATCCGATCACCGGGGAAAAGAAACGATACGGGTACTCATGGGCTGAGGAAGTTGCGATTGGTCAGGAAGCTGACGGGCAAATTATTACGCAGTACGGGATGTACGAGGACGCTGCGTTAACGGCATACGTTGATTCGCTCGGACAGGCGCTCGTTTCTGTGAGTCATCTCCGGCGACCGGGAGCAGAACCCGAATGGCTGGACACCGAATTTCATTTCAGAATTCTGGACAGTCCGGTTGTGAATGCCTTCGCTTTGCCCGGGGGGTACATATACGTTACGAGAGGGCTGTTGGCGTATGTCGACAATGAAGCCCAACTCGCAGTGATTCTGGGACACGAGATTGGACACGTTGCAGCGAGACATACATCTCAGCGGGCGAAAAACCAGATATTGGGGCAGGCTGCTCTTATCGTAGGAGCCGTTGGAGGTCAGCTACTTATTGGTGGTAGAACCGCTGAAACAGTTCTGAATTATGGAGGAATCGGGACTCAGCTTCTGTTTCTCAGTTACAGCCGCGACCACGAAACTCAGTCCGATGAGCTGGGCGTTGAATATGCCTCGTTTGCCGGCTATGACGCATCTGAAGGGGCTGGTTTTTTCGAATCCCTTAAGAGACTGAATGACCAGTCGGGTAGAGAAATCCCGCCATTTCTACTTACGCATCCGGATCCGGGGCAGCGAGAAATCCACATCAAAGAGGAGGCCCGTATCTATGCGGATCCTGAGCATCCGATGCGTGTCAACAGGACCTGGTATTTGGGTCGGATTGACGAACTTGTATTCGGAGAAAATCCGAGACAGGGATATGTATACGAGGACCGTTTCGTTCACCCTGATCTTGGGTTTCAGTTCGATGTACCAGCTGGATTCAGTGTAACAAATCAACCGTCCCAACTGGTTCTGTTATCAGAAGATGGCCGGGCGGCAGCTAGACTGATGATAGACCAGGATAATACTACAGCAGAATCAGCAGCTTCAGTATTTAAACGACGACAAGGAATGACGGTCATTGATTCTGGTGTCGCGGTGGCTGGTTTACTCCGGGTTCACTTCATCGTGGCGGACACAAAGGTGGAGGGCAGTGAGGCCATTCGTTTCCGAATTCAATTCTTCGAATTTGGCGGCAACGTGTATTCTTTTCTGGGATTTACGGAAAGGGCAGATTTCGCCGCATATGATTTTATTCTGCGACCAATGATGGACAGTTTTCGAGCCCTCACTGATTATTCTCTGTTAAACGTAGCCGCAGATCGACTTATGATTCAAAGAGCCCCTGGTGGTTCGGAATTCATGAGCCTTACGACTGCGTCTACTTCGCGATCTCTTTCCGCGGAAGGTCTGGCCATTCTAAACCAGCTCAATACGACCGACACGCTTCCGCAGGGCAGGCTCTACAAATTGCTCTCAACTGGGGACGCTGTCAGATAACGCAGCTTCCAAATAATTCAGCTTCCAGACAACGCTGCTTTCAAACACGGCAGCTTACTTGTTCGACCCCGAGTCCTTCATCAGGAGTCTGGAGACGGAGGAATCACGACAGCCTCGCCGCCAACGGCCATTTTGCCATTGCGGTAGGCATATACTTTGAGGCGTACATGTCTGTGTCGCTCAATTTTTTCGACGACTTTTACCTGAACCTCGATTTCGGAACCGACCGGGACCGGGCGTAAAAATTTGGCTGAAATAGAGACCGCGATACTTCCGTGTCCGGGATAGTCTCGGCCCAAAACCTTCGACACAATTCCGAGAAGTAATACGCCATGTACGACGGTGGTCTCAAATCTTGTGCCCGCAGCATATTCTTCATCGACATGGAGCGGGTTATCGTCCCCGGTGACATCAGCGAATCCCTGAACATCTTCCTTACTGATAAATCTTTTCAGCGAAAAAGTATCGCCGACCTGCATCGAATCGTATGAGTGCATAAAAGCTGAGTTGCTGTTGTTTTTATCCCTGTTCGGCGAAAGATAAGGCAAACAGGGGTACGCAGACGACACGCTTCTTCTTAGTCGTGTGTGCTGGTCCGGAATCTATGTGTAACTTGGCAGGTATGTGGTTTCGCAAATCATTTTCTCAGTCATTCACCCCCGAAATCAAGCACTTGTGGAACGGCTTTTCGAAAAACTCAGGCCCCTGATTCAATTCGTTGTGAGACGCAGCGGTGCTGTCTTCGCAATAGCGATGTTGGCATCCTTCGGTGGGATATTTCTGGCAAAGAGCCTGACGATTGATACGAATCTGGCCAATCTTCTGCCGGCTGATTACGAAAGTGTTAAGGCACTTGAGAAACTGCGCGCTACCGTCGGGGGCGAGTCCGAGCTCGCGATCGGGATACAAAGTCCGTCCTTCGAGGACAACGTCGCTTTTGCCGAAGCTCTTATTCCGGCCGTATTAGAAATGACCGGCGAGGGATATACGGAACCGTATTTCGGGCGGGTAGAATTCCGGAAGGAGACGGCATTCCTCGAAAACAATGCCCTGTATTTTGCCACGGAAGCCGAACTGGACATGCTCCAGGACTTTCTGGATGCTACGATCGAGGAAGCAGCTCTGGATGCAAGCCCTTTGTTTTTCAATCTGGATGACGACGGGGAAGGAGGCGAGTCGGAGACCGATTCGCTTGGTCAGGAGCTGGATGGGATTTACAACGATATTGTGTCCTCGGAATACCCCGTATCAGATGACAGCACGACGCTCGTAATCCGTTTTTATCCGAGCGGTTCTCAGGCAGATTTTAAATTTATTGAAGCGGCATATACCGACCTGGATATTTTAATCGCGTCCCTTGATCCTGTTGCGTTCAACGTGGATATGAAGGTGACTACGGCAGGAAGACTGTTAAGGCAGCTCATCGAAGTGACGTCTATTCGAGACGATGTCATCGGGTCGTTCGGATTTGGCGTCACTGCCGTGTTGTTGCTTGTGGTCTTTTATTTCCTGTTCAAATCTGCCCAGGCGGGGAGTGGAGGGCGTTTCACCCTGCGCCGGATATTTTCTCTGCTGCTCAGAGCACCGGTGCTCGCCGGCCTGATTGGAATTCCACTTCTGATGAGTCTGGCGTGGACGTTCGGCATGGCATCCATCATTTTTGGTTCGCTGAATCTGATGACTTCGGCGTTAGGTCTTGTTTTGTTCGGTCTGGGGATTGATTACGGCATCCACTTTTTTGCCCGGTATTCCGAAGAGCGGGCGAGCGGAAAGAGCGTCGAGGACGCCATTGAGATCACTTTCATGAGCACTGGGCAAGCAGTCGTTGTAGGTGCCATGACAACCGCGGCTGCCATGTATGTACTTGTAGTAGCTGATTTTAAGGGTTTTTCGCAATTTGGTGCTATTGCCGGTACGGGCATTATCAACGCGTTGATAGCAATGTTATTGATCCTGCCGTCAATGCTGGTACTTTTTGAGCGAACCGGCATTTTGCGCCTGCAGTCACAGCCCCGGTCTGGAACGGAAACAAGCACCAACCGAATTTTCCCCGGTAGAAGGCCCATTCTTATTGGCAGTGTCGTTGCCATCATCGCGGCAGTGGTCTTTCTGCCCCGTGTGTCTTTCGAATACCGCTTCAGCGAACTGGAGCCGACGTATCAGGAGTATAACGATAGAGCAGCGGTTATCAGAAAGGTTCGAGGACGAAGTAGCGGCCGGAATCCCGCGTACGTCGTCGTGGATTCTCGCGAAGAAATCGCCCCGCTGATCAAGGCAATTAATCTCATTATCGCCTCCGACACCACCTCTCCCACGATCGAGAAAGTCGAATCACTTCAGGAGCGTTTTCCGCTGACAGCGATAAAACAGCAAGATCGCCTGGACAGACTCGAGGAGATCAGGGATCAGCTATCGGATCCGTTTTTAGAAGCAGATTCGTCTGACGATATTCGCCGCTTACGAAAAGCCGCCGCCACAACAGCACCGATTCAATTAGAAAACGTCCCGGAATTCCTGCGGCGTCAGTTCACTTCAAAAATGGGAGATGTCGGTCATTTCGTGATGATCTACCCATCGGTCGGACTGTCTGACGGCAGGGCTTCGATGGCGTTTTCGGACGATGTTGGGACGATCGTGACAGCAGAGGGTAGGACTTATCATGCAGGGTCAACCTCACTCGTGGCGGCAGACATGCTTCGTCTCATGCAGAAAGAATCGCCATGGATGATTCTGGCGACTTTTCTGATCGTTTGCCTGTTGATGTATTTGAATTTCCGATCGCTGAAGTGGGCTATTCTGGCGCTGATTCCTCTTATTGTCGGGATCTTGTGGATGTTATTTCTGGTCGAGCTCGTGGGAATGAAAATCAACTTCTACAACCTGATCGTATTCCCGGCGGTTCTCGGAATCGGAAATGATGCCGGTGTCCATCTCGTTCATCGTTACCGGGAAGAGGGCAAAGGTTCGATATTCAACATTGTCCGTTCTACGGGCGAACACGTCGTCATGGGATCCGTGACCACCATGGTCGGCTTTGGCGGCCTTCTTCTCAGTTTTCACCCGGCACTTCATTCGATCGGGCAACTGGCAGTCATCGGAATCGGAGCCACTCTGTTGGCGGCCATTCTTTTTCTACCGGCGATGTTACAGGAACTGGAATCTCGCCAAACGCCTGATGCTCGGAATACGCCCAAGACTCCTAAAACGCCCGAAACTCGCGATACTCTCAAAACGCTCGAAACGCCCTCAGATTGAAGTTCGCCGAGGCACATTTGTTATGCCATCCGTGACACGCTTTGCAATGGTTTGCCAGGCGTACGTCGTGCGGGTGTAGTCGAACGCCCGACGCCGGGCAGATATCAGGTCGGCTTCTGCGGAAGCATAGGTGCTGATCCGCGCCACAAATCCGTCGGCATCTTCTGATTCAACGAGATGACCATTCTCACCTTCGCTAATCACTTCAGCAACGCCCTCGAGCCGGGCCCCGATCGACGGCAGTCCATTCATTCCGGCTTCCAGCATCACGATTCCGAATCCCTCCATATCGTTCTGAACCTTCACGTTTGGCATGATAAACAGGTCGGAGCCGCGATACAGGGCATTTAACTCCGGGTCCGAAAGCATCCCCAGTAACCGGACACGGTTCTGAAGACCACACATCCGTATCGTTTTCTCTATTTCATCCCGCTCTGGCCCATCACCGCCGAGCCAGTAATACACATGCTCCGGAAGGCGTGGCATGACGCGCTTTATAAACCAGGCGTATCCTTTTCGCCTTACTTGCCGCCCGACACTGCACAGCAATAAAACGTTGTCCGGGAGGCTGTCCGGAGACAGACCGAAAACGTTGAGAAGTTTGATTCGTGCGGGGCGCGTGGGCGGTTCTGATTCAAATCGATGAGTATTAACACCGTTGTACACAATACGGAGGCGATCCGGGTCTAATCCCCGGGCGGTACACTGCGCCCCCGTCGCTGCGCTTACGGGCAACACGACATCGACCCGTTGAAATATTTTTTTCACAAGCCGCTGATACAAGGCAGATGGAGTCGTGATGTCTAACCCGTGAACGATCACCGCTGTTTTCACCTTGTGTCGACTTAATTGTGATCGCAGCGGAATAATCAAGAGTGCCGTGACCATCGACGTAAACAAGATCGTATCGACCTGTTCATTTTTGATTCTGGCACGAAGCTTCAGGAACGTTGAGAGTAAAAAAGGGAATACCCTGAAATGAATCCACTTCCAGGAGCTCCGCAGAACTATCGCCTCTATCTCAACATCGGCTCGCGCCAGTAACGTTTCCAGGAGTTCTTCGGCAACACGCTGCATGCCACCAACATTTGCGAGAGGTGCACCCGCCGGGGGCTGGGAGTGCGACACATAAACGAGGCTCACGGATTTCTAGGCGCTGAGCGGCAAAGAAGAGTGGGGCAGGATCAATCGGGATCCGGTTTCAGGCCCGGATTCGTCGTCAACAGACTCCAGGGCTTTTGCGCTCAACATCTCGTCGTAATAACCATTGATTCTGGTTAGAATGGCCTCCCAAGAATAATTCTGGGCATGCTGATAGGCATTCTGGCCAAGTTCGCGGCGCAGGTCACCGTTCCGGACGAGGTCCCGAACATGATTGGTAAAGCTGACTGAATCCGCTGGTGGCGCGAGATACCCGGTAATTCCCGAATTAACCAGCGACCGGCTACCCAGTGCGTCCGCGCACACCGTTGGAACACCAGATGCCATCGCTTCCAGCGTCACGTTCCCAAACGTTTCGGTTTCACTCGGAAACAGGAAGATATCTGAAGAGGCGTATGCCGCTGAAAGGTCTTCGCCGCGCCTGTAGCCAGCAAAAATCGTCCCGGGTAATCTCTTTTCGAGTAACTCGCTCGCCGGGCCATCACCAACTATAATGCTCCGGTGTGGCACACCTTCCCGAGAAAGGGTTTCGATAACATCTGCAAATACGTCCAGTCCCTTTTCCCAGACCAGTCGGCTCACAAAAGAAATGAGGACCTCGTGATCAGCAATGCCGAATTGCCGGCGCCATTCAATCGACCGTTTTCCGGGATTAAATACTTTCATGTCAACGCCGCGCGGCCAGAGCTTTACGCCCTTTTCAATACCACGCATCCGTAAAACGTCCACCATCGACTGCGACGGCACATATATATGTTCACATTTCTGATAGAACCATCGTCCATATTTCCACAGCAGGTCTTCAATCACACCCAGATTGTAATACTTGAGGTACGAACCGAAATGTGTGTGAAACGAGGCTACAACCGGAATTCCCCAACTATGAGCAAGCTTCAGCGCCTTAAAGCCCAGAATATCAGGCGTGGCGATATGGAATAAATTTGGTCTGAACTCACGCAGGCGCCGCTTTAAATGAGATGGAAATCCAACGGCTACACGATATTCAGGGCGACCTGGAGCGGCGAATGAAGGAACAGCGGCTAAAGTGCCTTTGTGTTCGATCGGCGGATCTTCAGAGGTTGGAGCAAGAACCAGCACTTCCGCACCATTCTTTTCGAGGTGATCAACCAATCGATTTAATGTCAACGAGACACCGTCGGCGATATGATTGTACGACCCGGTGAACAAGGCAATCCGTTTCGGGATTGCGGTTTTTACGGCATCCGGTTTCGAGATGCCACCTGTATGTATTCCGCTTACTCCAGACATGACTTTTCTTCGGGCGAATATGCCCATCCATAAAACTGAGACTCGTTGGCCCGGTATTGTTACACACCGGGAAGCATTGGCAGTCAGAACAGACGTCTACGGTACGTAAGGGACCAGGTTCGGCATTTAAACCTTAGGTTGAATTGATTTCTTCATCCCTTCAAAACGACTCCCAACAGAAACGTATTGCAAACATTCACCCTGACTAAGCCGGGTAGCCGCGTAAGAGCAGGAGAAAGTAACATTCTTATAAAACAGATCGGAGATATCGCCCGGTGTGGCTCGATTCATTTGCAGCAATTTCCTCAGGAGTACCTTCACAGACGATAAACCCACCCCGGACGCCACCTTCTGGCCCGAGGTCAATTACATAGTCAGAAGTTTTAATAACATCGATATTGTGTTCGACAATAATTACCGAATGTCCGTTATCCACCAACGCATTAAAGGCCTCTAATAATTTCCGTATATCGTCGAAATGAAGCCCGGTAGTAGGTTCATCAAATATGTAAAGTGTACGTTCTCTCTGAATCTTTCCGAGATGCAGGGCAAGTTTAATACGCTGGGCCTCTCCACCGGAAAGTGTATTGGCTGGCTGGCCCAGCGATAAATATCCCAATCCGATGTCCGACAATACCTGAAGCTTTTTTTCGAGCCCTCTGTCACCTTCGAAAAACTCCAGACCTTCATTTACGGTCATCTGTAGTACATCATAGATACTTTTCCCATTCAGATGCACTCCAAGAACATCCTTTTTGTACCGTTTACCTTTGCAGGACTCACACTCAAGAAAGAGATCGGCAAGAAATTGCATCTCGACTCGAACGACGCCCTCTCCCTGACAGGTTTCGCAGCGACCGCCGGGTACATTAAATGAAAAATACCCAGGTTTGTACCCTCGAATTCGAGCCTGATAGGTATCGGCAAACAATTTCCGAATGGTATCGAACGCTTTTATGTAAGTGACCGGATTAGATCGCGGGGATCGACCGATAGGAGTCTGGTCAACAAGCTGAATGGTGTCAATCAATTCGTGCCCGCGAATTGCATCGTGAGCGCCGGTTTTGGAGTCACTGGAATGTGTTCCTTTTATTCTTGCGAGACCGTTGTACAGGGTGTCATGGACCAGGGTTGATTTTCCCGAGCCGCTCACACCAGTGACGCAGACAATCATTCCGAGGGGGATCGTTACATTCAGCCTTTTAAGGTTGTGTTGCCGGGCATTTTCGATCTTGATGACGTCACGCGGGTGTCCCGGCCGCCGCACATCCGGAATCGGTATCACGGACCTTCCGCTCAAATACGCTCCCGTCAGGGACGCTTCATTTTCTGCGACCTCCCGGGGGGTACCCGCCGCAACGATGTATCCTCCGCTCCTTCCTGCACCGGGCCCGAGGTCTACAACATAGTCTGCAGACAGAATGATTTCGGAATCGTGCTCTACCACCAGCACAGAATTGCCGATATCCCGAAGATGCTCAAGAATTTTAATCAGTCGCTCGGTATCTCTGGGGTGCAGCCCGATACTGGGCTCATCCAGTACGTACATCGATCCTACGAGCGCGGATCCAAGAGAAGTCGCGAGATTAATCCGCTGGCTTTCTCCGCCGGAAAGTGTCTGTGAAAGACGGTCGAGAGTCAGGTAATCCAGACCAACTTCCACGAGGTATTTGAGGCGCCTTTTTATCTCCTCTAAAATTCGTCCACCAATCGCGAGTTCGTTTTCCGTCAATTCCAAAACATCGAAATACTTCTGGGCATCGGCGGTCGTGAGCTCACAGATTTCACCAATGTTCATGGCCCCGACACGAACAAACAGAGACTGGTCCCGGAGCCGCAATCCGTTACAATCGTGGCACGTGGAGTAGCCTCGATACCTGGCATAAAAAATGCGATAGTGCATTTTGTAATTACGCTTTTCCAGATACCGAAAGAACCCATGGACCCCGGTGTAGTCAGCCTTACCGTTCCAGATGAGTTCTATTGCGCGATCATCAAGGTGTGCATAGGGTATATCGATGTCGATTTTTTCGTCCGCCGCCAGCCGGATCAGTGCTCTGAAATGTTTGTTCCAAGCCTCTGACCTGAACGGTGCGATGGCCCCCTGTCGGATCGAAAGCACCTCATTCGGGATGACTAATTCGGGATCGATCCCCGTAGTGCGTCCAAATCCCTGGCACGTTGGGCAGGCCCCAAGCGGCGAATTGAATGAAAACAAGTGGACTGTAGGCTCATCAAATCGCATCCCGTCGCGTTCAAAATGCCGGCTGAAATGTAATTGATCACCCAAACCGGCAACCTGAATTATGCACTCATCGCCACCCTCGGAGAACGCGGCTTCCACGGAATCTGCAATTCGCGACTCTACAGATTCGTCACCATGACGGATGACCAGGCGATCCATCAGAACCAACAACCGATCCTTCGATACCCGTACCTTGTCAGGAGGCGTGTCGTTCAGATCAATTATTTCCTCCGCAACGCCTTTCGTCCGCTGCGCGCCTGTGGGTAATTTTAGAACTCGATAAAAACCGCGTTGCAGAAGAACGTCTAACTCCGCTTTCGCGCTGGCTTTACGGTGTTTCGGAAATGGAAAACACAGGAAAAATCGCGTACCGTCAGGGAGCTGGGCCATGAGGGAGCGCGCCACGGAGCGAGGCGAATCTCGCCTGACCTGCTCACCACTAATGGGCGAATAGGTCCTGCCTATGCGTGCAAAAAGCAATCTCAGGTGGTCGAATACTTCTGTTTGCGTGGCTACTGTGGATCGAGGATTATTGGACCCCGTTTTTTGTTCTATGGCAATGGCAGGAGCGAGACCTGAAATCAGATCTACGTCCGGCTTGTCCATTCGCTCTAAAAATTGACGGGCATATGAACTAAGGCTCTCCACATACCTGCGTTGACCTTCAGCGTAAATGGTATCGAAGGCCAGAGAAGATTTCCCGGACCCGGATGGCCCGGTAAACACCACAAATTTCCCGCGGGGTAAATCGAGGTCGATCCCTTTCAAATTGTGTTGTCTCGCACCACGTATGACTATCAGACGGTCAGTTTTCTTCGGTGTGCCTTCAGGCCCGGATTTATTCAATTCGTACATCCAGTTGCCCGGTCCAGCGGATCGGAGGGTGTGACAATTTCCGGAAAAACTGAATCATAGAAACTGTTCGTCGGAATATAACACGAAGGAAATCGCGCTTCAGAACCGAATTGTACGACACGGACCACGACAATGTGCCGGGTTGGAAACATCAATGTGCACATCTCCGAATTATACCGCCGGAACTGCGCAAGCCGGGCCACGGTAAGATATGCCCCGAATTTTCTTGATGGCCACGATATTGGCTCCCGTTCACACATGACGTTTCTGAATCCGCTGCTCCTGGTAGTGCTGGCTGCGGCGGCGATTCCACTTATTATCCACCTGTTTAATTTCAGAAAGCCGGCGCGAATAAATTTCAGTTCGCTGGCCTTTTTGAATGAATTACAGAAAAGCACCATGCGGCGGGTGAGAATCAAGCAGTGGTTGTTGCTGGCTCTTCGGACTCTTGCGATCGCTGCGCTTGTGATGTCGTTTGCTCGTCCTGCCATACAGGGCTCTCTGGCAGGTTTTGGATCTCACGGCCGTTCTTCCACAGCACTTGTTTTTGATAACTCCTCGTCCATGTTACTTCGTGACGGGAACGGTTCGTATATCGAGCAGGCCAGAAATATCGGCTTGGGTCTTGCCGAAGCGGTCGAGTCCGGTGACGAGTTGTTTTTCGTTCCAGCCGTGTCTGCCGCGTTAAATTCTGCAGCTCATTTGACGAGCGCGTCTGCCCGCGCAGCCGTGATGAATATTAATGTTGCCGGCGGAGAAATGCGTCTCACCGATGCCATCCGAAAAGCGGCGGCAATGCTCGAGAACAGCGCCAATCCGAATCGGGAAATCCACATCTTATCAGACCTGCAGAAGTCTACGTTTTCGGATTCTCTTGATGCCAAGATAGATGACGATATCAGGGTATTTTTAATCCCAATTGGCGGCCAGGAGCATGACAACATTGCCATAACCGATGTCCAGGTTCTGAGTCGAATATTGTCGCCGGGGCAGGTTGTCAGACTTCAGGTACGGGTCGAGAACCTGGGAAAACGAGCGGTTTCTGACCTTGTTCTTTCTCTCTTTCTGGAAGACCAGCGGGTTGCGCAGGCGACAGTTGATCTGGGTGCCGGGGAATCCGCCCTGGTGCCTATCGCGGTCACGCCAAGATCGTCCGGATGGGTGGAAGGTCGAATCGAGATCCAGGATGCCGATTACGAGGAAGACGATACAAGAGCACTAACACTTTTTATTCCGGAAGAACGCAGGCTTCTTCTTGTAACCGGGACGGGCGCCGAATCGAGCTTTCTGAATCTCGCTTTCTCGAGTGAAATGACGGGGGACCGGGTTCAATTTGATGTCACATCTATCAATGAAACGGCATTGGCCAGTCTCGCGCTCGCGCAGTTTGATACAATTGTACTGAATGGAATGTCCGATCTCTCGTCCGGGGAACGTTCGATGTTGTCTCAATATGTGATGGACGGAGGCGGAATACTCATGTTTCCCGGAGACGAAACCGTCATCTCGGACTACACTCTGTTATTTGAAAGTCTCGGAGGTGGATCGGCGTCGGCTATCGAAGGTTCGGGAAATCCGGCCGTGTCCGTGGCAGTATTTGACCGGGTCGACCACGAACATGCTTTATTTGAAGGAATGTTTGATACGTCGTCGACAGAAGACTCGCCGCAGCTTGAACAGCCGGACATCTTCAGAATGATGATGTATCACCCGGGGCAAGGAGATGAGCAGACAATAGTGAGAATGTCCGGGGATCGCGTATTCATGCAGGAAATTCGGGCCGGGCGAGGAAGTTTAATTCTGATTACGGTTGCTCCCGAACTGGAATGGACAGATTTCCCTGTGAGAGGATTGTTTGTGCCTCTGTTATTCCGGTCCGTGTATTACCTGTCATCCGCGGGATCTGTCTCCGGGGAAAACTTCCAGGAAGGATTACCGGCCCAACTTCGCCTCGCCGGATTGGGCGAAGATGCCTCCGTACGGGTAGTTTCTGAAGATGGTACTGTCTATTTGCCTGATCTGCGACGTGTTCCGGGTGGGCTGCTGGCGTCAATAGAGCAAGGGTACCTCGTATCAGGTATTTACGATGTCACACTGGATAATACGATTATCCAGAAATTCAGCGTTCATCCTGACAGGCGTGAATCTAGCCTCGAGACCTATTCTGCCGCTGAAGCTGTTCTGTCGTTGTCAGAGTCTGTTGGGGGGCAAATTGCAGTCGTGAACCTGACAGATGCAGCCGGTGATGAACTTCGGAGCAGGCTGCGGGCCGCCAGAACGGGTACAGAACTTTGGAACGTCTTTTTAGTGCTTGCGTTGGTCTTTCTGATAGCGGAAATGATCATCGAAAAATCCTGGCGACCCGAATCCGCATAACACTTGATGACTTGATACACTGATTATTTGCTCGGCACTATTCATCTGATACTAGTATCTGCATTTGTAGCGGTAACTGCTCTGCTACTGGTTCTGACAGCAACGCAGAGGCTCAGAATTCGTCGCGTTCGAATGACGTGGCGGTCGGTACGGATAAAGCATATCCCGGTCTGGCCCATAGTGTTTATAGGTGTCGTAGCTGTTTTTCTTGTATATGCCCAGAACACGTTCCCTGATGTACAGATTCAGATTTACGCAGGATATCTTTTGGGCGGAGTTATCTGGTTTGTCGCCGCTTTGCTGGCATCTTCAAGCGTGATAACAGATTACGGAATTATTCCAGAACTTGGCAAATCCGGAGATGCGATCGCATGGGGTCAAATCATCGACTATTTCGAAGTGGAGGAAGGGAAGCAGGTACACTTCGGATTTATTTATCAGGATTTTCTGGGAGAGCGCAAGCGTCTCGAAATCTCTGTTCCTCATGCTGAAGTAGATCGATTTCGGGAAATATTGAGATCTCAATTAGATTCCCGAATGGATGTTCTGGAGAAACATGAAATGGGTCATCGAACGCTTGAAAAATGAGCACTGTTGCGACCCGGAAATTGACCAAGCCTCCAAATTCAAAGCTTTATTCCTTCAACCTCGTCTGAGCTATTTCAACTACGTATAAAACCGGCGGTAAAGACCGCGAATCGGCTATTTTGGTGGGCGCGGTTCTGCCAACAGAATCAAAACGCGAGGTAGAGGATTCGCTGGCAGAGTTGCAACTTCTCGTTGATACGGCTGGTGCGGATGTCACTGACACATTTATTCAGAATATTTCCCGGATAAATTCGGCCACGTATATCGGCAAAGGGAAGGTCCTGGAGATCAAGGCGAAACTCGACGAACGGAAAACCGATCTGGTTATCTTTGATGACGAATTAACGCCCATTCAGCTCAGAAATCTTGAGCGGGTCCTTGAGTGCAAATTGCTGGACAGATCGGCCCTGATCCTGGACATATTTGCAAAACACGCCCGGTCTGCAACGGCTAAAACCCAGGTAGAACTTGCTCAGTTGGAATACCTGAGGACCCGACTTACGAGACACTGGACGCATCTGAGCAGGCAAAAAGGGGGTATCGGAACGAAAGGGCCTGGTGAAACCCAGATCGAGACCGACCGCCGGCTGATCGGACAACGGATTTCGACGTTAAAAGCGCGACTTTTGAAGATAGACAAACAACGCACGTCGCAGAGAAAAGGACGGGCAAAACTTACTCGTGTATCCCTGGTGGGCTATACCAATGCGGGTAAATCCACCCTGATGAATGCCATTGCGAAAACCTCCGTGGTTGCCGAGAACAGGTTGTTCGCGACCCTTGATTCTACCACAAGGTCGGTTTTCATCGCTCCCGGTCGGCAGATTCTGCTTTCTGATACCGTAGGGTTCATCCGGAAGCTTCCGCATCGTCTGATCGAAAGTTTCAAAAGTACGCTGGATGAGGTGCGCGAAAGCGATATCTTGGTGCACGTCATAGATGTGTCGCACGACCAGTTCGAAGAGCAGATGCGGGTGGTAAACGATACTTTGCGGGAGCTGGATGTAAGCGAGAAACCGACTTTACTCGTATTCAATAAAATCGACGTAATCAGGACTGAGGGGCAACTACACGATCTGCGGGCTCAGTTCCCGGAAGCTGCGTTCATATCAGCCTCACGGGGGATCGGGTTGAAGGAATTTCGAGCACAACTTCTGGACGTAATTGAGGCGGACTTTTCAGAAATGGTCATATATCTGCCTATTGAAGAACAAGGCACGATTGCTCACATCCGGAAAATCGGGAAAATTCTTTCAGAGGAATACATGCGCGGACGGGTGGAATTCGAAGATGAAGAGCGAGATATTGTTCGTCTGCACTTTCGAACTGCCCCTCGATATGATCGGGATGTTCGACCATTAATCGACCGCTTCAAACACATAAAACCTGTTGGTCCCAACATTTCCACCGTGTCGGATGATAACAATGCGGGCCGTTTGTAAGTTTAACTGGCTCAGTAATCGTGAATTGGCGTCGAACGGTGAAACGACCGGGGAGTCTTTAGCATCTAATGACTAGAGACCGCGAGCTTGTGAAAACAGGACCGTGGCCGATAACTAAAACAGATCCACCGGACAATAGTAAGCGCAATAGAATAGACTCATGACGGTAGAATCACTCATAAGCACGGTAACACCACCGCTTAAAGACACCGATTCGGTTGAATTTGCCCTGGGACTTCTTATGGAATTCCGGGTCCGGCATCTTCCTGTCATTGATTCGGATCGGAAAGTGGTCGGTATTGTCTCAGAAAATCAGCTTCTGGATTCTGACGGGCCGGAAGTGGTGATTTCCGCTCTTCTCAATGCCGATCCTGTTACTATCCGTCCCACGGAACACATTTTCGAAGCGACCGGACTGATGATCGAACACGATTTGACGGTCGTACCGGTGATCAACGAGCTTCAGGATTATTTAGGTCTGATTCAGAGGCAAGATCTTTTTGAATGGTACGCCCGCACATTGGGCACTCAGCGCCCGGGTGCTATCATTTCCCTGGATATCGAGGAGAGAGATTATTCCCTTTCGAGACTGATCCATGCGATTGAGCAAACGGGTACGCGCGTTCACTCGGTGGGAACAGAGGAGGCTGAGCACGACAAGAACGTCGTCAAAGTGACTATCAAGATGGACACGCTCGATGTCGCCCGGGTTCGATTGATTCTTGAGCACAACGGGTACCATGTATCCGGATCCTACGGAACGCCTGAAGAAGACCTCACCGAGCGGATTCAGGAGTTCATGCGCTATCTCGAAGTCTGACTCAAGAGATCAGGAGCAAAATCCTTCAAATATGCCCGTTTTAGAGGAAACTCTATTTGCTGTGAAGCTTCAAATTGCGGATCTTTAGGCATCAATTCTACGGTCCGGAATCGTTCTTCCAGACCGTCAATCACGGGCTAATTGAACCACATGGAACCGACCAACGAGTCACAGAAAAGCGAATCCCAGGACACCAAGTGGCATGAAGATGATTCACATGGAAATTACGATGCATCCAATATCCAGGTCCTTGAAGGCCTTGAGGCGGTCAGGAAACGACCGGCCATGTATATCGGGGACCTTGGGATGCGAGGGCTGCATCACTTGGTTTATGAGGTAGTTGACAACTCGATTGATGAAGCCCTTGCCGGCTACTGCGATCACATAGATGTTTCCATCAATGCCGACGGGTCGATAACGGTTCAGGACAATGGTCGGGGTATTCCGGTCGGGATTCATCCCACAGAAAAAAGATCTGCACTGGAGGTGGTTATGACCACCTTGCACGCCGGGGGAAAGTTCGACAAGGACACATACAAGGTTTCGGGCGGTTTGCACGGTGTTGGCGTCTCGTGTGTGAACGCATTATCTAAGATTCTTATCGCGACGATCAAGCGAGAGGGGTTTGTGTGGGAGCAAACATACCGATTTGGAGACCCGGATGAGGACGTGAAGAAGGTTCGCCCGATGGAAGAAGGTGAACGGAATGGTACGCAGATTCAGTTTTGGCCAGACGATACGATTTTCAATGAAACTGAATTCCGGTTCGATACGCTGGCCGATCGACTTCGGGAATTGGCGTACCTGAATCGTGAATTATACATTTCTATCGAGGATTTCCGGGAGGAGGTCGATAACCTTCGCGACGATTATCACTTCGATGGTGGAATTGTTGAATTTGTAGATTATCTCGACGAATCCCGGACTCCAATACACGAAGAGACGATCTACCTCTCCGATGAGAAAGCAGCCGTGCCGGTTGAACTGGCGATGCGCTACAACACGGGCTATTCCGAAAATGTGCTCTCG
>SMXK01000090.1 GCA_004356265.1 Bacteroidota bacterium | reverse complement strand
CCGCTGTGGAATCGGCTTCAGCAGCCGGATCACGGATACCGTCTATATCAAATTGGTCGGGCGTTTCACGTTGACACCCGGCCACTACCAAAAGGCAGAAAATTGAGGCTGTAAGTCGTTTCATCGGAATTTTGATTTTTTGTCCGGGATAACAAAAGATAGAGATTGACGCGTCTAACCGAAAGATGTTCGATAACGCATGGAGAATGAGTTCTTCGAAAAGGGCTCTCACAACAGCAGGTACAACACTTTTCGTTGTTGTCCGTATCAAATCCAGTCCAAAAACCATACCATCATCAAAATATGTCTCGCCTGCTTGCGCTATTTATAATTGTACCTGCCGTAGAACTTTATCTGCTCATCCAGATTGGTGCAATGATCGGTGCATTGGAGACTTTTGGTATAATCCTGATCACGGGCTTGATAGGATCCTACCTGGCGAAAACCCAGGGTCTGGCAACGCTGATCAAATTTCAGAAGAAACTTGCTTCCGGACAATTACCGGGAAAAGAACTTGCGGACGGAGTCATAATTCTTGTGTCAGGGGCATTCCTGCTGACACCCGGCGTTCTGACAGACGCTGTCGGGCTGCTGGGGCTCTTTCCACTTACAAGACCGATGATCAGAAAATGGATTCAGCCTTGGTTGACAGCCCTCCTCTCAAGCAAATTCGCGCAAGGCTCAATGCAGTTCAGAACGAGCACTAACAACGGCTTTTACGATTCCCGCACCGCCACCGAAACAACCGCCTCAATCTCTCCGAGCGAACAGGATTCCACGGGATCGATAGTCTCAGGAAAAGCTCGTGAAAGGCCTCGCCATGAAGGCTGAGTCGGCCGGACTGTACGCCCTGACCGGACCATACGATCTGAAAACCAATTATTCCTGGCTGCTGGTCCGAATTTCAACATCCCACAGAATGGCGAGTTGCTCGATCATGTCTGTTTCGTAGCCTGTTAAATCTCCGTCTATTTCGCCTATATATACCAGGTCGTTAACGACTGTCAGCCGCTGCGCCTTCGTTAAATGCTCCCTTATGGCCGATGTAGAATCGGAGATATCTTCTTTAGTGGGACCCGTGGAGTAAAACTGCAACGCGTCCCGAAGAATTGTCCGGACTGCCTCTTCTTCCAGTTCCGGTTGCCAGTACGCGAGTCGATGTTCGATAGCGGCTAACTCGTCTTTCGCCAATACACCGTCAGAGCCGTGCGACAATACAATGAATACCAGCGCTATGTCATGCAGCACACTCCATTCTGGAGCCATCTCAGACTCTGCGTGTGTTTCAGCCAGTAATTTTTCCGATGTGGCACCAGTTTCCCATATTTCGCCGATTACAGTAATTAAACTTCTCTCATTGTCCTGAATCACACCATCGGCCTCGGCAACAGCCATGACGTTGTGCATCGCTCTTTCTCGTTGCTCGGGTGAAAGCTCAGTTTTCAAAGATCGAATTGATCGGGCGACTTCCTCATCCACATCGGACTGCTGGAATACCGATACCGCCTCAAAAACTATTTCCCGTACCTCTTCAATCGAATCATCAGGTCGCCATTCCGAGACTGACTCAATAACTGAATCGAACTCCGCATTGGTGAGGTCTGCCTCAGAACTATGTCCGACGGTAATCAGAAGAAGGGCCAGGTCGTGGGCTCGGGTCCAGGTTTCGTTGGTGTTCAAAGGTCAGCGCTTGATTGACTCGGGATTAAAATGAATGCCTCGTACGCACTGATATGATCATGCGTTTCTGATTCAAGGAAACTCAACAAGAACATACGGGTGAACGGGGCTAGATATATTTTCCCAAGTAATCACTTACCCTTACCTCCCTCCTATTCATGCGATTACTTGCTCGTTTGATTCTTCTGTCGGTGCTCTTGTCAGTGCCCTTCTCGTATGCATCTCGGGCGCAGGAAGAACAATCCAGATTCAAAGACCCGGAGGACGGAGCATTTGATATCAGTGGATTACTTTCTAGTCGAACCGGGTTCCTTCCGGTGATTGTGCCCATAACCGAGCCAGCTGTCGGATTCGGACTTGGCGGCGGCGTCGCCTATTTCCACCCCCGGGATGATGTTGATGTGGCGAAGGGACTATCGCCCAGTATCAGCGTTGTTGGGGGCATGTACACCGCGAATGGATCCTGGGCCGGGTTTGGCGGACACAAAGGCATCTGGAAAGATGGTCGGATCCGCTATACCGGCGGCGGAGGTTATGGATCGATAAACATTGACTATTACCCGGACAACATAGGCTTGGAGCTGGCTCCCGTGGAGTTCAATTTTAAGGGATTTGGACTTTTACAGGAAATCCTTTTTCAATTGGGCGCGGCGCCACTGTACATCGGACCGAGTTACAACTTCACGTCTCTCGATGTTACACTTAAACTTGATCGCGAGACGGAAGAGGGCCTGCAGGAGCTTACGACAGACTCCAGAACGGCTGGCCTCGGCCTGGTGATATTTTATAACGGTATAGACAATGAGTTCACACCGAATTCAGGGATTCAGGGGAAATTGGAAATAAAGCGATATGCGGACTTCCTGGGCGGTCAGTACGATTACTGGAAAATTCGGGGAGAAGGAACGGGTTTCATCGGTGCTGGAGAATCCGTGGTGATAGGGCTTCACGGTGAAGGCCAAAGTTCTTCGACGGATGCACCATTCTGGGATCAACCGTTTATTTCTCTCAGAGGCATCCCCGCTATGCGGTATGTTGGCCCAACAGTTGTGACTGGAGAAGCCGAGATCCGTTGGGATTTTATGACGAGGTGGAGTGTCCTTGGTTTCGGCGGGCTAGGTGTCGTAGCCGAGACAACAGACGGCCTTGGAAACGGTACATCTGCTGCTGCGTTCGGAGCGGGATTCCGCTATTTCCTCGCCAGGACATTTGGCTTGCGGGCAGGAATTGACGTCGCAAAAGGACCTGAAAACTGGGCGTATTATATCACCATCGGAAACCGTATTCTCTAGCCAGAAATCTACTACTCGCACGGTTTTCATTTATTGAAGCCCTCTTATTTTTATTTTTTGTCCGGTCAAGTCCGGACAATTTTCCTGTGTCTTGGCCTGCTATCTGGAACGATCGTTCAGACTGGTTGTGGGCTAATTAAGATTATCAGCAAACCGGAAGCCTTTGTTGATAATCCGAAAGGTGTCGGAAAAGTGATAAAGGCCATTGAAATTAATGGGCTCAGTTACACGGACGAAAATTTTATCCGGGAGCACCTTTTCTCGCAACCCGGTGAAATTTATGACGATGGCAATAACCAGGAAGATTTTGTTCAACTTGACGGCCTCGGGATATTCTCCTCTATTCAGTTCGAAACTCGGGAGGAAGGTGACGAAGTTGTGCTGGTTATTACCGTTTCGGAAAATGTACCGTGGCTTCCGTCGATTGCGTTGAGCATTACAGACGAAAACGGAGTTTCAATCGGGCCGGCGGTATCATTTAGTAATTTCATGGGCAAAGCGATGAAATTGTCCGCGTCTGCCCGGTTTGGCGGCACGACGAGTTATCAAGCAACTTTTTTAACGCCTTGGTATGGCGATGACAGACCTCAGATATCGGCACAGATTTATAGCCTAAGTCGTCAGAATAAACTCGACGACTTTTATGAGAACTCACTTGAGGCAAATCTTGATATTTTATGGGACATCGGAGGCGATTATCGAGCTGGGCCCCGCGTGACGATGATATATATGCGGTCGGACACGACTGGTATTACGCACAACGATGACAATAGCGATCAGTCGTATGGTGCTGGATTTTTTATTGGGCGAGATACCCGGAATTTGTTGTCTTATCCTACACAGGGGAGCGTCCTGATTTTTGATGCAATCAGGTATGAAGGATCGTTGAGAACCCTCCGTTCTAATTTCGATTTCCGCCTCTATTTTGAACCCGCTAAACGACACAGGCTTGCGCTTTATACCCTTTTCACCTTTTCATCTGGGGATCTTATCACTGATATCCCGGTCTGGGCGGACTTCCACATTGGCGGTACCAACACTGTTCGTGGGTGGGAATTAGACTCGCGCCGTGGAAAGAATCAGATGCTGACTGTGCTCGAATATGGTTTTATGGTACTCGAGCGAAAAATTGTGAGAATCTCGAAGATCCAGATGGATATTGGAATTCAATTAGCTGCATTTGCCGACGTAGGCTCGGCGTGGGATGAGGCTAATGAGTGGGAGCAGAACCTCATTGCTGGCGCTGGAGTCGGAATCAGGCTTATTATTCCAACAACAGGAATGCTTCGATTTGATTTTGCTCACGGCCAGCCTGAAATCGGCATCCAGTTTCACATCGGTTCACGGGAACGTGCTTCAGCTCAACGATTCAGGGTTAGATGATCACGTCCAAATTCTGAATTTTTTTGCCGGCGGCAAGCCAGAATGGCTTCGAACGCTATATGGGAGGATAGATAACATGGCGATGAACATAGAAACCGACCGAGATGGTTCGATTTACATTTCCGCATCTACGGTTGCTTATGTGGTCGTGGGTGAACACGCCATTGAAAACGCTGTACCAGGAAGACGCGACAATTGGTTGATCGCAAAGCTAGACTCAGAAGAAATTTAGGAATGGGAATCATGTTGCTTGGCTATATCGCGGGCAGAAACGGACTCCTTGTTATTCCTTCAACAGGTATCGCTGTCAGCGGATTTATACTCGGAAGCCTTCATATCGGAAACCAGGTTCTCATCGAAAACGACGTGATTTCGGGTGGTCTTATGTGCTTCGGGTGGATGAAGCTGGTTCTCCGATATGGGTGACGGAATTAAGTGGGTCAACATCAAGGTCTTGACGCCAGCAACCGCAGCGAGTTTTCCTACTTCATCCGTGATTGTTTGCCTCGTTTTCTTTTCAGCTGAAATAACCTTCAGTGCCACCGGACTATCCGGGACACTTCTGATGACCGCGCGTATATTTGCGCTATGAAAATCACACGTGTCGTATTTCGCTTCTGTCCCATACTCCTGGTTGTTTTTCTGCTGACAATGCCCGGAGTAACGATGGCACAAATAGATCCCGAATCGGAACCAGATTCTGGCCTTAATGAGCGAGAGGAGAGCACTCCGGAACAATATCCGGTCCTTAACGGACACCGTTTTTTTCCAACGATCCTTATCGGAAGCCCCTTCGTCCAATCCACGATCAGTTCTGCCATTGGTGGAGGACGAGTCGGTGACCTCAATTATACCATAACCAACCCAGTGAACGACTCGACACTGAGTCTTCGAGGTGACCTGGGATTTCTTTTGGTTCTACTCGAGTTTCAGCATGCTCTCGACGAATTTGTTGCCCTTCAGTTTAAAACCATTATCATCGAGCGAATTGCGGCGCATGAAGAGTCAATACTTTCCCAAGGACTCACAGGTGAAGTAGGCTTTGAACTTGGAATACGTGTTAAAATCTGGGAGACCGATCGCGTATACGTTGCTCTATCAGGCGCGTATGCGAGCAGCACACTCGTAGGCGTGACACCGCTTGATTTTTTAGAAGATGTGCTTGATGGAGGACTGGAGAGTATAGGCAGCAATAGCCTGGGCCGGTCAGAAAACACTGACTTGTTCGTATTCGGGTCAGATGTCGCGTTCGCTCCGGCACCCTACTTGGGAATTATCGGTCATTTGCGTGTCGGTTCTGCTGATACGCCGCAAGACGGAGATAACAACGTCCCAATAGCATCTCTGGGTTTCTCAGCTCATCTCGATTTCGGTTCACTGATAAATACACCAATTGGTGTTACGCTTGGGATTCTTACAAATTCTTTTTCGATAGGGGTCGACGATCTTGCCACACGGAATACATCACTGGTTTATGGGCTCTCCTATACAGGATGGAAGAATTATGATTTTGGCTTGGAAGTTACTTCATCTCGACTGAGGCAGATTGACGAAGAGACGATATTCACAGGGCAGTTGGCCAGAATTCGCATGTGGTTTTATTACTAGCGGGTACGACCGGCTTTGGTCACATCTTAATGCACTTCAATTTCAGAGATGAATCCATGCATCGCATTTTATTACTTATTTTCTGCGCCCCAATGCTCGCAGGTACCAGCTTCGGAAGACAGACAGAAGACATCGAAATCCAAGATGCCCGAACGGAGAAAATGCCCGAACGGTTGCCAGAACTCAACGGACATCGTTTTTTTCCATCGTCCCTGGTCGGTAATCCCTTCATCCGGTCGGCAGTAAGAATTGCTACCGGCGGTGGATATGTCAGTGATCTCACATTCAGATTTGAACATCCGGAATTGGGAGAATTACTATCATTGAGGGGTGATCTGGGCTTCCTGACATCCGAGTTAGCCTACGAACATGCACTTGACGATTTCGT
>SMXK01000089.1 GCA_004356265.1 Bacteroidota bacterium | reverse complement strand
TATATGCAAAGGCTGCACCTTTTCGTTCGTCATACCCTTGTGATCCAACAATTAATCTATTACCGTCCATCGACAGAGCGAGCCCGAACAACGAATTCGGCTGACCTTCGGCAAGCTCCAGTCGAGAATGGTGGTCCCAGTCGCCGGTCGCAGATTTCTTGAACATGAATACAGCACCGCGGCCTTCGTTGTATCCCGCGGCTGAGATGGCCAAAAAATTGTCGTTAATCGCAACAGCCCGTCCGAAATTCGGAGACTCTGTTTCTTCCTCGATTGAGAGTATCGCGACTTCGACCCAGTCACCGTTTGCATCTTTTTCAAATACGTATGCAGCACCGGCATTATCGTTTTTCGCGGTTGCTCCTGCTACAAATAGACCGTTACGAGCTGCCATTGCGCGCCCGAACCGGTCGTCGCTCCCATCAGAGTCTGATGCCTGCAGACGCCCAACTTCTACCCATTCACCGGAATCTGATTTAGAATACACATATACGGTACTCGACACTGCAGAATTGAGCGTCTCCCCCATCAGAATTTGATTCCCGTCAAACGCGATTGCGCCTCCAAACTGCTGCGCCATCGCGCCAGTCGCGATCGAAAGACAAAACGCAGCGGTAAATATTCCTGTTAGATATTGCTTCATTTATTTGTTGTCTGATGCCGTGTTCGGCAGCCTGATTGTTGTGATTCCTTGTAAGAACGGACGAGACGCCCGAATTATGGTGCGCCGTGAATTTTTGGACACAAAAAGACCTCGAGTCAAATCCACCTTAACGATGTTTTGCGACGAGGCCTGAATCCGATTGTTACAAAAGTCTAGCTCCTTCACGGAAAGGGCGTGATCTTTTCGATTTTAGTCGGCACGGCTTGTGACTTCAATGAGATGATATCCAAACTGAGTCTTGATCGGACCGAGTACTTCTCCAACTGCCGACGTAAATACAGCCTCATCAAATTCTTTGACCATTTGCCCGGGTCCGAAATCTCCAAGATCTCCACCCTTTTTACCCGATGGACAACTGGAAAATTCACGAGCCATATCGGTGAATTTTTCTCCGCCTTCGATGCGGGTTTTGAGGTCCTGAGCTGTTTCTTCGGTGTCAACCAGAATGTGACGTGCGCGGGCGGTAGCCATTCTTTGTAAGATCTGATGTTAATGTGTGTAATGCGACGACTCTACACACTTGGGTTCATTCTGTGCCCGGTGGCCCGAGAATTTGCAGCGAAACGATCATCTTTTCCAGAATCTCTTTTAAACATTTGGCCGCAACGGCCGCCGTCAATTCTGAAGGATCGCGACGCGGATTCAACTCCACTATATCTGCCCCTATCAGATTGTCTGGCAAAGCCTGAATAATTTGTAAGACTTGCCTCGTTGACAGCCCCCCTGGTTCGTGGTGGGATACCCCCGGGGCAAAGGCCGGGTCCAGAACGTCGAGGTCAAGCGAAAGATATACCGGGCCATGGATCATTGGCAGATGTTCGATAGACCATTCTCTGGCCGTAAAAATCTCGACGCCAAATCGTTCCGCTTGCTCCTTCTGATGGGAGTTTAATGTCCTGATGCCAATCTGAATGAGTCTGATATCTGGAAATAATTCCATGGTTCTCGCAGCCGGACACGCGTGAGAATATCGGTCTCCGTCCAGCTCGTCGTACAGATCAGAGTGCGCATCCAGTTGAATCAGTGTGATCGACTCGTGACGTGGCCTGGTCGACTTCATAATCGGAAACAGGATGGAATGATCTCCGCCTAAAACGAGAACCCGACTATTTTCGTCGAGCCGACGCGTAATCTCTCTCTCGATCACTTCCACAACCGTACCTGGGACCCCTAATTCGTCCAGCCCAATGTTGCCGACGTCTGACCAGAGGTCTGATTCCGACAGATCGAAACCAGATTCTGTGCTCATGTTAGAGGCTCCATTGTTCAGAACCCGGCGAATAGCATCCGGCCCTTCTGCGGGACCAAGCATAAACGAGGACGAGGCATCGTATGGGATCCCCAGAACAGAAATCCTCGGAGATCCCGGTGTACGAGAAGCTGATGCAAGAGAAGCTGGTGCCGGAGACGCTGATGCAGAAGATGCTGATATATATATTTTCATGCTTGTCAGAATAGGCAGACCATAATCCTGGGTCAACGATAAATTGATTGATTCTGGCCGCCAACGCTTCGTAGGTTGCTTTAGAGTACGTTACCGTAGAATTGAACCCCACATCTCGACTGATTAACCCCATGACGAAAAAGATCTCCCTCACAGCGACAACCATTTTTTTTCTCGCGACATCTGTGTGGGCGCAAATTTCAGACGCGGAACAAGCGTTGGTCGATACGATCGATGAACGACGGGAATACGCACTGGAGCTGCTCGAACGGACTGTAAACATCAACAGCGGTTCGATGAATTTCGACGGTGTCCGGCAGGTAGGTCAGGTTTTCATGGATGAATTCAAAAAACTTAATATGGATGTGGAATGGATAGACGGATCGGCGTTCAGCCGTGCAGGCCACGTAATTGCAAGGTCAGGTTCCTCCGGCCCACATATCCTGATGATTGGTCACCTGGATACCGTGTTCGAACCGGAGAGTCCGTTTCAAAGATTCAAACGTGTATCAGATACGGAGGCGACGGGACCGGGAATAATCGATATGAAAGGCGGAAACGTTATCATCCTGGAAGCGCTGAATGCGCTGCGAGAATCGGATCTGCTGGACCAACTGACCATCACGGTTTTGCTGATCGGTGACGAAGAATCATCAGGGCGCCCGTTCTCGCTTTCTCGCAAACACCTCATCGACGCCGCAGACGCCGCAGACATTGCCCTCGGATTTGAAGATGGTGACGGCAATCCCGGCACGGCCGTCATCGCCCGTCGCGGCTACACAGATTGGACTCTTTCAGTGACCGGACAACCCGCCCACTCATCTCAGATATTCAGGGATGACATCGGATATGGTGCGGTATATGAAACCGCCCGAATTCTGAATGCCTTCCGCGAATCACTCGCCGGAGAGCCGAATCTGACATTTAATCCGGGCTTGATTCTGGGTGGAACGACTGTCGAGCATGATACCGATAACAAGCGCGGCAAGGCATTCGGAAAATCAAACGTGATCGCTGAGTTCACAACCGTTGCCGGCGACCTCAGGACACTGTCACTCGAACAATTGGAGCGGGCCAAAGAAACGATGAGAGACATCGTATCTCAAAGCCTCACAGGCACAAATGCTTCAATTGAATTCAGTGATGGATACCCGCCGCTCGGGCCAACATCAGGCAATCGGCAGTTATTGAGTTTACTGGATCAGATCAGTCAGGATCTGGGAGCCGGGCCGGTAAAGGCTGTAGACCCGGCGCGGGCCGGCGCGGCCGATATATCCTTTACTGCCGGTCGGGTAGACAGGGCATTGGATGGACTGGGTCTGATGGGTGATTTCGGACACACCGTCGAAGAAACGGCTGACTTGACTACGCTTCCCTCGCAAACGAAACGGGCAGCCATTCTGCTGGCACGTCTGGCCGCGACCTACCGAACCAATTAGATACTACATCAGTAACTAATCAGCAGCTTGAATATCAACCTGCTTCAGGTGATGATTCATGTGATCCAGGTAATCTTCAACGATAAACCGAAGGGTACACGGTTCGTAAGATCCGATTCTGCATACCGTATAGAGGCGTTCTTCGGGAAGTTGTCTGATCACGTGAGCGAGGTGATGATTATATAGTCTCCACAGCTCCAGCAGAAGTGTCCAGTCTGAATCCTGATAATTTTGCCTCGAGACCCACTCGTTCTGCTCGTAACCCGGAAACTCAAAATCGCCCGCGTCTTGAGTCCGTACAAATCTGTGATGATTATTTACAGCCGAATCCAGTAAGTGACCGATGATCTCCTTCATTGACCACTTGTCTTCGCCCGGCCGGGCAGACACGATTTCTTCTTCTGCCGTTTTCAGCCGCAGCGCTACACCATCAACGAGCTGATCGATCTTGTCGGCAACTTCGTGAGTAATCATGTTTTACTAGTCGGTTGACAAGGACATAGACGCCTTCGTTTGCCCCCAGGACAGAGTCAGAGTGACCGATGAATCTGTTTCGTCGCTGAATGAGAATCGTAATTCCTCTTGATGATCTCCGGTCGCCGTATCGACGCTCACCCGTAAAACATCGTTTTCCTCGTCATACGAAAACGCACCCCACGTCTGGGATACGGAATTGAATATGAAAGTAAAACTGTCTGATGAACCGATTGAAAAAAGGGCGTAGCTCCCTGCCGCCAGCTTTTGTCCTTCAACCGTGACATCCTCGTCGAAATGAATCACGGTGGCTTCGTTGGCGCCTGTCCTCCAGACTTTTTCGGACGGGATCAGCATTCCGAATATTTTGCGATCCCGAACCGAGGGAGCGCTCCATTCGACAGTTACCGTGTTCGTCCCCAGCTCGGTCTTAACGGATCGATTTGGTGACTTGCGATCAGCGTCAAAAGAGCCGTGATTGGCGTGTAATTCATCGTTCTGTCGGTATTGAGCATTTGCGACAGGAATAAGCAGGACGGCAACCAATGCCAGGGAGAAAAGCAATTTCATAAGGACCGATTAGACTATGTTGAGAAGTTCGGTCCCAATATAACTCCGGCAGCTAATCTTTCTTTGGTGGATTCATTATGAGCAGACCCTCTTCACCACTTGGCTCGGAACATGGGCCCTCAAATGATCCATTCGCTTTTTTCTTCAGTTCGCATGAGATCAGCTGGCCTGCAGAAAATGTAAATGTCAGATTGTCTTCTGAGTACTCTATTTCATTCAAATCAAAAGACCCTTGCTGACCAGCTATGAGCTTGATGCCCAACGAGTCAGGGGTGGATGTTACTTCAAACGTTATTTCAATATCGCTCCCGCCCGGTGGTATCATCAGTCCGGTCCACGTGCCGGATTCGAGTTCTTGAGCTTGTGTGACGGGTGAAGAGAAAGCAGAAATGGTGGCCACAATTACGAGTGTGGCTGCTACCGTTCTAAGTCTGAGCATAATATCAGGAAGAGTGGATGATGGTCACTGGAAAAATCTGTGCCACCACTACGGGGTCTTTCTGCACGGGTTGCAAGGCGCCTCTCCAGCTTCGATTCGCAAGACCTTATTGACTTTGCCGCTGCCTCTCTTTCGCTGACCATTTTTCGGCCCGTCTCTGCTCAATATGACCCTGGATATCCGCTCCGATATGTACGTCACCACGCGATTCTGCCAGGCGAATCTGTTTTTCGCGCTCGTGGTAGCGAGCGCGCTGCTCGTCAGTTGTTTGGTCGTGACAGAAATGACAACTCACGCCTCGCTGGTATTCCGGACGGGTTTTGTCTTCTTCTGTGATAGGTCGACGGCACGCGTGGCACTGATCGTATTGACCCTTCTCGAGGTCGTGATTTACTGCGACGCGGTCATCGAAAACGAAACATTCTCCCTCCCACAATGACTCATCGGCGGGCACGTCCTCAAGGTATTTTAAAATGCCTCCCTTCAAGTGGTATACCTCGTCGAACCCCTGCGATTTCAGGAATGCAGTTGATTTTTCACACCGAATCCCTCCCGTGCAGAACATGGCAATCTTCGACTGTTGATGCTCTCCCAGAAACGCTTTCGTGAACTCAGGAAACTCTCTGAAGGACTCGGTCTTCGGATTTACCGCGTTTTTAAACGTCCCGATCTGCACCTCATAATCGTTTCTCGTATCAATCAGAACAACATCCGGATCCTGTATCAGTGCGTTCCAGTCCTTCGGCTCCACGTAGGTTCCGACTGTGGACGCTGGATCGACTTCCGGAACACCCAGAGTCACTATTTCTTTTTTTAACCGGACCTTCGACCTCAAAAACGGCATCGTATCCGTGTACGATTCTTTGTGGACCAGATCAGACAGGCGAGGGTCGTTCCGGAGCCACGTCAAGAGGGAATCAATCGAAGAACGCGAGCCTGCAATGGTGCCGTTGATACCTTCGCGGGCCAGAAGTACAGTCCCGCGAATATCGAACTCCGCCATTCTGTCTTCCAACACGGGTTGGATTTCTTTGTAATCTGGCAGCGATACAAACTTGTATAATGCTGCGACAACTAACTGGCTCACGGTTGACAGGGGATTAGTTCTGACTGAATCTCGAATTCGCGTGAACGCATTCAGTCTTCAACTTGATTCCAGGGCAACACGCTGATCTATCAACGTTCTGTTTCCATACCAAAAAACCGATCGATTACAGCATGGAAATCCTCAGGCGACTCTACGAAAGAAAAAT
>SMXK01000088.1 GCA_004356265.1 Bacteroidota bacterium | reverse complement strand
GATGGCACGTACGAAGCCGTTACGATCTATCCAGAACATGCACTCGGCGGCGATCACTTGGTCCGTATCTTGGATAAAATCTGCCGCGATCGCGGGTATCCACGAATCATCCGCACCGACAACGGCAAAGCGATGCTCAACTGGGCACATGACCACGGCGTGACGTTACGTCTGATCGAGCCCGGCAAACCAAACCAGAATGCTTACATCGAATCGTTCAATGGCCGGTTACGCGATGAATGTCTGAACGAGCATTGGTTCAGAAATATCCACCACGCTCGAGAACTAATCGAGGCGTGGCGAAATGAGTACAACACGGAACGACCGAAGAAAGGACTGGGTGGGCTAACGCCTTCTCAGTACGCAAAACAACTGGCCGAAAAGAACGTTACACTAACCGTCGGACTCTAGATTCGAGTGCTACTGAAGACGGGGAGACATCGTACCAGCTACGAGAGAATGCTCGCACGCTGGGCGAGCAATTGGAGGTTCGATCTAAAGAGGGGCAGGGCACCACGTTCATTTCAAGCTTGCCAACTGCGAATTAAGTCAATTCCAGTCAATAAGCGGATTTGTCATTCAGTACAACGAAAATGGTTTTAACGATTATTTTCAGGTCGAGAGTAAGTGACCAATTGCGCAAATATTCGAGATCACATTCCACGCGTTTCTGCATGGCGTCAACGGTGTCAGTTTCGCCGCGGTATCCCATCACTTGGGCAAGGCCGGTAATGCCAGGGTTGACCTTGTGCCGCATCATGTAGCCTTTGATCAACGGCCGGTACTCTTCATTGTGTGCAACGGCATGCGGCCGCGGCCCCACAACGCTCATACGGCCCTGGAGCACGTTGATGAACTGAGGTAATTCATCTAGCGATGTCTTTCTAAGGAATGCACCCACTCTGGTCACTCTCTTATCGTCTCGAGTGGCTTGTTTGACGTGATGAGAGTCCTCGGAAACGATCATCGAGCGAAATTTGTAAACGATGATTTCGCGGCCGTCGAGGCCATATCGACGTTGCTTAAAAATGACGCTTCCGGGGGAGGTCAGCTTGATGGCGATGGCTATGGCGATCATGATCGGGCTCATCAACAACAACACGATCGATGCAATGGCGTAATCGCTAATCGCTTTTATCAGTCCTTCAGTGCCCTGGAACGGAGTCTCGCAGAGAGCAACGATTGGCAGCCCATCGATATCATTGGTGCGGCACTGAATGAGGTCAAACACAAAAACATCAGGAACAAAATAAATTGAGGCCGTGGTGTCATGCAGTTGATTCAGAAGGTCAGTGACGCGTTGTATTTTGCGTATCGGCAGAACAATAAAAATCAGGTCAGTGCCGTGCTCGCGTACGTATACGGGCAATTGCTTCAAGTTGCCCAACAGTGAATACGGTGCGCGTTTGGCGAGTCGGTCAATGCTGCGATCATCGAAGAATCCGTCTATTTTCAAACCCAATTGAGGACACGACTGAATCTTCGACGCCAGCTCATGGCCGAGTTCGTCCGCACCTGCAATAACGACTCGCCTTGTGTTTCCCGCCGACGTAAGAAAGCGCGAGATAAGTACATCTATCAAAAGCCTTGAAAGCGCGATCAACGGTGGGGTCACCAAGAACCACGTAAACAGCACCCGGCGAGAAAAAATCGATGAAGTTTTCGTCGCGTAGGCCAGCAATAATAGAATTCCGATAAGCAGAAACCAGCGGCTAAGAACTGATAGAGAAATACTCCAAAAACGGAGCGGAAGGATGTCCGTATTCGTATATTTTCCAGGGAAGAATATCAGAGCTATCAGGCCTGAGATAATAAGCAACGCTTGATACGTCTCATCAAGAACAGTGTCGTACGCGTGCGTCGTCAGGTACAGCGCCGCCATCGTCACCAGCGCAGCGGATACCCGGCGGACAGCGACAAGTACTGCATACGGGAATTCATGATTGGCGTGACTAGTGCTTATCATTGTTATAGCGATTTGTGTGCTGTATCAAAGGTGCAGCTACGTGCCGATGGGAGAAAATTCTGTTGTAGATTAGATTAATATTTGTCCGAAACCCAAAAGTTTAGCTCAATAAATATGTAGCCTGTAGGCAATTTTACAATAATTGCGATATGTTCATGAGGTGGTGGTGTCTAACTCTGAACGAATTGCGGTGACGAATTAATTTCATCCTATTTGGACAATGTAGCAACATCTACAAGGCATAGACAGTACATGATTCACGACCAGTGCTGTGAACCAGTCGAACGGTCTGCAGTCATCGATAAAACGCGCGTGCCTTTGAGTCATATGAAGCCGCACGCACCGTCGTCCGCACAGGTCGATTGAGGATTTTGGGGCCCCAAGATGGCGAGCAACGATTCGATTCGCCACCGCCGTCCCGATATCCGACTTACGACCTGGCCGACTAAGCGAATGTCTCGTCTACGGCGAAACCAGGCATGACTCGAAGTCGACATACTTCGCTGCGTTGATGGCCAAGTCGCGTAAATCTTCTGATCTATGGAACAACAACGATATCACCAGGCTCAAGAAGAACATTCTGTTCAAGATTCCGGCCTTTTTCGACATCACTGTATCGAAATCCGATTGAACGCTGAACGCCGTTTTCACGTCGAAGGATTATTATATCGTTGGCAGCCGCAAACGGCGTCAGCCCGCCCGCGAGACTCAGCGCTTGCACGACATCTACCCGAGGATTTACGACAAATGACCCGGGGTCATTAATCTGGCCTATGACGTAAATCCTGTTGCCATAAACGTTGGTGACTGACACCGAAACTGATATGTCAGGGATGTAGCTAATTAGCGCTTTTTCCAGCGTCGCTTGCAACTCCGGTACTGTCTTACCTATCGCAACAACGTCGCCTACGAGCGGGAACGAGAATCGGCCATCCGGCCGAACAATAATCGAGCGCTGCAACTCCTCCTCCTGCCAGACTGAAATTTCCAACTCGTCTCCGGGTAGTACTTTGTAACCAATAGGGTCTGGCTCGCCGGTGTTTTGGGAAAAGACAGTCAGCGGAATCACGCTGACCATGAATACAACTACAACTTTGGTCCATAGACTCATGATTACCCTCGTCAAATTTAAGTTTAGAAGCCTATACTACATCGCAGAATAGCAAATTATTACCTTTTCAATAGGTTGTATTTTTCGATTAGGGCGATCGTTAAATCACAAGAGAGCATCGATAGTTCGTGCCGCTCGTCGAGCCGAAAGACTGACTGACGCACCACTAGTGAGCGTTATTTGTATTCAAGGCTGTAGTCTCAGCGGTCGTATAGTGCTCCGACTTCCGACGGTCCTAGATCGAATGCTCTCATTGTCCGTATTAAGTATGATTGTATTGGCCACGTAGATATCGATTCTTATTGGTGGTGAAGTCCTATATAATAGAGTATTAAGGGGGTGAGTGAAGTTTTGTCGCGATCACCTCACGGACTTCTCGATCGAGAAGGTACTGAGTAACCGCATGCAGGAACGTCGGTCTCCTTACGATTCTCAGACCGAGAGATCGATATGGCCGTGATCTGATTGGGAGACTGACATTCGTTGTATTTCCCCCGACATCGAACAAGGAATTGCCAGAATCATTAGATCAAATAATGGGAGTCGTGCGTTTACTGCCGATAGTAGGGACTAGGGGATATGGCGGATTTCCGTGAATTCTTGTTATTGATGCGCCGTCGTTGGCGCATCGTCATATGGTGCATCACAATCTGCATGAGCGTGGCGTACGTTCTCGCATTTAGTGGGCCAGTTCTGTTTCGGTCAACTGGGACCATAGTCATTGAAAGAGCAGACATACCAGAAGAGTTGGCCCGATCTACTGTTTCCGGAGTTTTGGGGCAACGCCTTGAGTTGATACTGCGGCGTGTGGTGACTGAGGAGTCACTTCAACCAATCGTCGATGAACTAAGCCTTTTCGATATGCTTCCGCCGGACGACAGAGCGAGTGAGTTAAGCAGCTATATCTCAGTGGAGCAGGTGAACCCCATTACGCTCGAGCCCGAGCTCGGTGGTGCCGCATTTTCGGTCAATGTTGACTATGAGAATCGCACTTTAGTCCGCGACATAGCGGATATGGTCATCGATCTTTTTCTCGATGACAATAGGCGCGCGCGTACCGAGTCGGCGGCCGGTACAGAGCGCTTTTTCGATGCGCAAGGAGACCGACTTGCACTAGAGATAACGGATCTGGAGCAACGGATCGCGGTGTTCAAACAAGAAAATAGCGGGCTGCTGCCCGATGATGTTCGCGGAAATCAGCAAACCCTTGAGAGATTATACAGAAATCTTAGTGACATTCAGGCTGATATCCGTAGCAACACGGAACGTCGCGATCTGCTCAATGTTCAACGAGATGAGATTGCCGGTGGCACGGAACTGGCCATATTGAAGAGTGAGCTGACAGCGGCTAGACAAATCTATACGGATGATCATCCGACCATTCGTAGACTGCTTCGAAATATCGCCGCAATTGAAGCGGTTGGAGGGGATCCAGAGTTACAGGATCCTGACCTGCGGCGGGTTATTGCACAGCTTGTGGCGGTAGAGCGTGAGATCGCTGCTGACATGGAAGAGGAAGCGGCCGTCACTTCGAGGATCGCTTTATTGCAGTACCGGTCAGTGCGTGCACCCGACGTTGAAAAGCGGTTGCAGGAGCTAACGCGCGACTACGATCTTGCACTAGGTGAGTATCGTGAAATCCGGCAGAAACGCGGCGATGCAGAGCTCGCCCAAAACTTGGAGGCCGAAGACAAGGGTGAGCGATACACGGTTCTTTCCAAGCCAAGGACTCCTACCACGTCCTTCTATCCTAATCGTATTGGGATCATGCTGATGGGAATAATGCTGGCACTTGGCAGCGGGATCGGCATTTCGTTGTTAGTGGAAAGCTCAGACAACACCGTTCGTTCGTCTCGGGACGTAATTGACGCTTTCGGCGGACCGCCGATCGCCATCATCCCGGTTATTCGAAACGTTAGGGATTCGCGAATACTCGCAACAAACTTAGGCTTTCAGGCGATCGGTTTGACTACGGCAGTTGGCCTCGCTATTGCCATTGTGCAGGGTGCTTTATGAGCAAAATCCAATCAGCATTGGAAAAGGTCCGAGATTTACGCTTGGGGGCAGACGGGGGGCCGAATCTTGGTAGGCGCGAGGCTGATGAGGTGGATACTCGAGATCCAATGGCCGACACGTGGGTCGGCATTCCCCAAGTCAATTTGGATGTGATGGAGTTGGCTCGTCACAGAATTATCGTTGGAGATTCAGTGCACGAAGTGGCTGAGATGTCTTACAAGATGCTGCGAACGCGCATGATTCGTCGGATGAGAGACAATAATTGGTCCTCGATCGTCGTCACCAGTGCCGATGCCGGTGCCGGCAAGTCCGTTACAGCGATCAACCTGGCAATTAGTGCCGCGCGGGAGCCCAATCAAACTGTTTACCTAATCGATCTTGATTTGCGTCGGTCCAGCTTACATAAGTATCTCGGAGTACAGCCGCCTGCGGGAGACCTGACGGCTTAGCTTGAAGGCCACTGTAGCTTGCAGGATACTCTGGTCGACGCAGGAATCCCAAGATTGTACTTCGTATTC
>SMXK01000087.1 GCA_004356265.1 Bacteroidota bacterium | reverse complement strand
AGCCACAGGGCCCCCAAATTCGTTAGCGACATCCAATAAAGGTTCGATCGGCCCCTCGCTCAGTCCCTTTGCCCACGACGATACAGATTCGTCCGTAAACGTCAGCGCCACCAGTCCTGCGGTTGCACCAGCTACATAGACGACACGTTGTCCATCCCAGGAGGACACCCATGCCGAAGCATCGTCCACAGCCCATTCCAGAAATCGGTCAGAATTACTTCGAATCGGGTCGAACTGAAGCATCGGAGACTGACCGACGCCGAACTGATTGAATTCATACCGTGGATATTTTCCCGACTGCGCGAAAACTTCATGGCTGGATCCGGGCAGGAATAAAAACAGAAAAAGTAAGAATGGGATTCTGGAACTGTTATTCACGTAAGTCTGGACCGGTGCAGCGAAATTGAACTAAAAGAAGAAACCGAGGCCGGCGGACAAGTAATTCTGTTCATTAGATTTGCCTGTCGTGAAATTTACCAGGACCTCATCTACAATGTTCAGCCAGACTCCACCCCCGTATCCAACGTGCCACTTAGAAGAGGATTCGCCGTCAGTCCACACGCGGCCCGTATCCACGAAACCGAGCAATCCAAGACGACCAGGAGTTATCCCACCATTCACTTTTAACAGTTCAACACGAAGGTCATTGTTCCAAAAGGCGTTCGAGCGCCCCGAAAACCTGGAACTCGCATAACCACGCAAATTGGTTCGTCCTCCGACAACGTTGGCCTCGTAAAACGGAAACGTTCCGAAAATGTGTTGAGCTCCGAAACGAGTAGCAAACGTTATTTGCCGGCGAAAGGGTAGCGATGTATACAACGAGAGCGCAGATCCGATGCCGACGAAACTATCGTCTGCGAAACTCAATCCGGCGTGCAGATCAAGATTTACATCCCAATTAAAACCATGCAGAGGGTTATCTGTCTGGTCGACGTATTGAAAATTGATGAGCGAATAAAACGAGGCAAACCACTGTCGGCCGCTCTGTGGAGCCGACACTCCGGGCTCGTCCAGTCCTTCGAGCAGCTCGAATTTTTCATCGGTCAGTTTTGTCGCTTCCAGAGCGGGCGTTAATACGAGGGACAGCCCGAGGGGATGGTCATATATAAATGGCATCATTATGGACATTCTGCTCAGTCCCGAAGTGAAAATGTCCTCCCGGTCGTCTGACGTTTCATTTCCAAGCCCATAGAAATTTGTCGTATTGTCCGAACCGGCATAACTGATACCCATGCCAACATTCCATCGATGAATAACTTCATGGAACACCGCATTATATGACGTACTGAATGCAGTTGTACTGGTTGCATATTGAACAGCCAGTGTGTGAACCGCGGCGGGAGTCTTACGGAAACCGTATTGCGTATAAAGGCCGTAAAGCTGAAGAATAAAGCCGTCCTCAGAGTTGTACCAGGCGAATGGAACGGGAATGATCTGTTCAAACTCAAATTCCCCCGTGTACGAATTCTCTTTTGGGTCATCTGTGCGAACGACGTGGGTTTCCTTTCCAGTTGACCACGAATTTCCGGGATGGGTTGAGTCGTAAAACCGGGTCTTCCGGGACGAACCAGATACGAATGACGAATCGTCGAACGTATCGTCTCCAGCTCCTCCGACTGCGTTCACTGTCGTTCCTTCATCGACTTTTCCAGTCACAATAAATTGATCATTTCCTCCAAGCCCATACAGGTTGATCTCGCGGGTTTCTGATCGGAGAATCATTCGTCTGTACATTTCACTCCGAATTTCGCCCTCTTTCGTGGTTCGGTATACAACGACCAGCGTATGGTCGTCATCGATTCGGGTTACTTCGAATCTTTCGTGTTTATTGGATCCGATTACGTCTACTGTTCGGGCGTGCAGTCGGTAGAATGAAGACGCAATTGAAGGCAGCTTGTCTCTACGTACCAGCGCTATATCAATCAGGTCCTGGCCAGACGCTTCGAATATGGGTTTGGGCAAAGTGTGGAATGCTTCCTGGATAATATCGTCCGAGAGGGCATTCTTCAGGCTGTCGGCGATATCGGTCCACTCAGATTCAGAGAGAGAAGACAAAAACCTGTGATCCTGTGTCCGTCCATTTGTGCCGAGGCCTTTCACGGCACCATATGATTTACGAAAGTCCTGAATTTTAATAAATGGTTTTGCGACCGGATAGAGAAAAGCGTTAATTCTGTTGAATGCGTTGTCACGATCCCGCGGAATTGGTCGAAATCGTGTACCGTTGCCGTCCGGGTCATCGAAAGATGCCCACCTCCATTGATCCTTGTGGCGGTCCCAGTCCGAGAGAAACATGTCGAATAACCGACTCCTGGCCATAAAGTAAGTATCGACTCGGTTGTCATTATCGCGCGTGACCTCGTAGTGCATTTCCGACCAGCCGACGACATCTTTCGAGTTTCCGAAGCTGGCTTCGTGGCTCATATCCTTATTCGGACGTTCCTCAAAAAGCATAACGCTTCCCCCGACAAGGCTGGAAAACGTTCCGAGTCGATCGTCAGCCGGGACCCATACCACTCGTGGATTGGCGTGATAAACGCCCGCAGCATCCGCGAGTATCGGAATCGGTAGTACGCCGAATGGATGTGAATAGGACATCAGATCATTCATAATCGGAGCGATAAAGGTGTCTTGCCACACGGGTGGAAGAACCCGCGCACCGTCCTTGTTGACCGATCTCACAACAAACTGATGTCCTTCGTCATTTTCAAGTCTGACTGAGATCGTCTGCATGCCACCGCCTCGTTTGACCGCATTCAGGCCTCCTCCAGCTGTCTCCAGATCCAGGTAATTCAGTTCGACCGGAATATTCCATACATGACGCCAGTTCGATCCGAGAAACCATTTTCGCAAGGTGCCTGCCTGATAGGCTGTACTCGGAATTGAAACTCGCGTACTGTCTGCAAATCCTTCCGGCCGAATTTTTTGATGAGTCGCAGGCATCGTATTCAATTCGGCTTCCCTGACGACTCCGGAATACAGTCGTTTCCCGTCAGGGAGGCTGAGTGATGGAGCCCATGCATCCATCCAGATCGATCCGTCTTTGTAAAACTGTGCTGTCATGAACCCTGGTTCTTCAGACACAAATTCAGTGTCGTAGCCTTTCAATTCGTGTTCATCTTCCACATGTTCGCCACCGGAAGCCGAGCCACTGACTATAAATGATTGCGAGAAATTCTGACGCTCGGACTCAAACCGCTGCAGGCTTTTATCATGCGCGGAGGCGTAAATGACGTTTTCGTGTAGCGACAACATTTCAAAAAGCTGTTCCCTCATCCATTCGTTCCGTTGCCCGCCAAAATATTGCTCGTCACGCCGCATTCGTTTCATCGCGTACCAGGCGGTACCCAGAACTGGAATCATGTACGTCCGGCCGTAGTGTCCTCCGTATTTCCCGTTGGACATGATCGGGTGATGCCCGAGGACAATCAGGTCGTCCGTATGCCTGTCCAGAATAATTTCGCTGAGTTCGGCATAAACGTCTGCCGTTTCCCGAGCAAGAAACTCCCCTGTGTCACCTACCGGTAGGGGATTCTTTTGAAGCAACCACTGCGTATTCAGCGCTACCATCCTGATATCATCGGTCAGCTTAACTTCATGGGGCCCGGGTAGTCCTCCGTCCGGGATAAAAACATTTCCCCTGTTCATTTTAGATTCCAGGTAACTTTCCTGTCTCAAGAGGGCATCCAGAGGAGTCGGCCCGATTTCATATTCCGTTTCTCCGGGAATTACAAAAACCCTCCCCGGAAAATCTTCAACCACATCGACCAGCAGATCCAGGCGGGACTCAGCCGCCTCCCTACCCGGAGCAGCTTCTCCGGGCAGTCCTCCCTCAGGTAACTGGTCTCCGAGAAATACAACCGCAGCATTTTCGCTTTCTGCAGACAATCGTCGTTTTAGTAAAGACAGAGTCTTTTTTAGAGTTTCCTCGTCCCCGATACCAGTGTTTCCAATAAAATAAAGTCTGAACTGAGTTTCCGCGGGCGCGGGCCGAACAGGCCCATTGATTCTATCCTCATCTGAGGCCTGCGCATACACTCCGGTGGCTAATAACACGGCCGCCATGCACGTCATAAACCCTGCCGTTGCGAAAGATCGCATCCTGGAATACCAAGGGCTTCTGATGATTAAATTCAGATTCACGACGGATTAACTATCAATTTTAAAAATGAAAGATACATTTCTCCAGGACACCCGTATTGAAGTCTTCTTTTCTTAGTAATGAGTGATTCGATTATGGTTGACAATGTTTCAGACACGGTATTATTCTACAGGCTGAGTCCGGCGATGAATTTAATTTTGTCGGATCTGCGTACTCTTTCGTTATCTGATACTCAGAAAATATTTTGTTTTTCATCGGACTCGCAGAATTGAGAGCTATGTCTTTAATTTTCTAATACAATGGATCTAACCCCAGAAGAATCGCGAGATCATTTTCAGCGTTTGGCCGTCATGATGCTGGGAATACTTTGTGTCTTGGGACTAGCCGTGGTTCTGATCGAAGCAAGGAGCCTATTTGTGCCGTTCGTGATGGCCATATTTTTGCTGTACATGCTGAACCCGCTGATCACAGTATTCGAAAACCGGGGAATACCCGGGGGGCTGGCCGGCGTCCTTTCTCTGCTTATCGCAGCCGGAGTGATGGCGACGCTGGGGCGAGTAATTGGAGCAAGCATACAGGAGTTTGCCGAAAATTATCCTCGGTATCAACCACGGATCCAGGAATTGACAGATTCTGTTCTGAGTCTTGTGCCGGGAGGAACAGGGCTCACCGACCCGAATTCGCCCTTATTTTCAGCTTTTGACGGGAGTTCTATTCCTGGAATCATTGCGGCCATGGTTGGCTCGATAGGCGGATTCGCATCCGAAACCTTTCTGGTCCTTCTCATTCTGGCTTTCATGTTAGCTGGACGAAATCAACTGATAGAGAAAATCCCTTTTGCGTTTGCTCCTGCGACAGCGGAGAAACTTGTATCGGTCATGAAGGACGTAAATGGTCAGATTCAGCAATATTTGGTGGCCAAATCGCTTCTGAGTTTGCTGACGGCGGGGATTTCAATGATCATTTTATATCTATTCGGAATCGAATTTGTGCTAGTCTGGGGTGTTTTAACGTTCGTATTGAATTTTATTCCCAATATCGGATCGATCATCGCCACGCTCTTACCGCTCTCACTTGCCGTTATTCAGCTTGATGGGCTTGTCAGCGTGGTATGGCTGGGGATTTGTCTCATGGGTGTTCAGTTTTTGATCGGGAATATTCTGGACCCGAAATACGTGGGTAATCGGATCGGTATCAGCCCGGTTACAATTTTGTTCGCTCTTGTGGCGTGGAGCTGGATGTGGGGTCTCGTAGGAATGTTTCTCGCGGTTCCGCTGACCGTTCTGATCAAGATCATTCTTGAGAACATTGAAGTACTGAGGCCGATTTCGGTGTTAATGGGGCCCAAACCGACGGGTAAGCCGTGACGAAGACCTGGCTGGTTGGTGGCGCCATCGTGTCGATGAGCCTGTTCGCAGCCTCGGCATGTACGAATGTTCAGAACTATCTGGATCCGGCTGGACCGCGCTTTTCAGGTCATTTTTCGCGTGGTATTCCGGAAAATGACGGCATCTTTAAAGCTGTCAGTTACAACATCGAACACTCTGAAGATTTAGCCGGTGCAATAGCAGAACTGTCTACCGTAGTGGAATTGCAGGGGACGGATCTGTTGATGCTTCAGGAGATGGACGAGGTTGGGGTAGACAGCATTGCCAGAATTGTAGGGTTTAATTACGTCTATTATCCAGCGAACATACATTCCACGAACAATCGGAATTTCGGTAACGCAATCCTGACCCCATACGAAATTGTTGACGACGGTAAAGTCTTACTGCCGCATGAAGATATCAAGAGAGAACAGCGTAGAATTGCAGTTTATGCGACGATCGACGTGGATGGTACGTTTATAAGGGCATATAGTGTGCACACCGAAAATTTGTGGATGAGTCCGAATCATCGATTTCAACAGGCCGACTCGCTCGTAAAAAGTATTCCGAAAGGACTCACTCACGTAATTGTCGGGGGCGATTTTAACACCGCAGACCCGCTGACGCTGGCTGCGACCGGAAAACTTTTTTCGGACAATGGATTTGTCTGGAACACGCGGGAGGTGGGGAGTACGGTAACGATCGGACCGGTTGGTGTAATTTCTGACTTCATTTTCTCTCGAGGATTTCGTCAACTCGGTGCAGGGCGCATCGAAGAAGCGACGGCTAGCGATCATCTACCTGTATGGACAGATTTAGAATTCAATATGGAACGGTAGTCAGATCTCTCCCGATAAGTTATATTTTCGAGATCATTAGTTTTAACGGGCTGTTCGCCAAAAATAACTCCAGTAGATATTCTATTTCCTTTTATGCGTGTAAAAATCAGTATAGCGGTACTTCTCGCCGCCCTATTTGTGGTACCTGTTTCTGAAGCCCAGAAACTTGAGGTTGGTGTTGTTGGTGGTTATCGAGTGGGTGGATCATTTCGGTTTGACCGGGTTGGTCCGGGCGGGCAACTTAGTTCAACCCACTTCGAAACGGATAACGGACCTGACTTCGGGTTTCAAATATCCGCTCCAATTAAACCGTATGCCTTCGCTGAGCTGATTTTCGAGTATCAGGGAACGACAATGACGGCAGAGGAAACGAATTCGGACCTGCAGTCTGTTGACGTTGGTATCTATACGTATCATTTTGGCGGATTGTACACGACGAGTGATGCCAAAATTCAGCCGATGCTCGGCGGTAGTTTTGGATTCACCGTCTTCAGCCCGGACAACGGGAGCGGTAACACGACCCGGTTTTCCATGGGATTCACTGGCGGTATTAAAGTGTACATGTCAGACGGCTGGGGTTTGCGCGCCCAGTCGAGGCTTGTTATGGCCCTTGTTCAGAGTGCAGACTTTTTCTGTGGTCCCGGCGCTGGATCGTGTTACACAGCAGGTGGCTCCATTTTTACCCAGATCAATTTTGGACTGGGCGCTTTTATCCGGATCTGAAGCTAAATAAATGAAAATGTCTAGATTGATCGTTGTGGCCCTGGTCACAACATTCGTCCTGTTTACGTCATCAAACGCATCCGCTCAATCCAAGTCGTTTGAATTCGGAGTTTCGGCAGGGGCAGCCGTCCCAACTACGAATTTCCAGCATTTAGCAGGACCAGGATTTTTCGGGAGCGT
>SMXK01000086.1 GCA_004356265.1 Bacteroidota bacterium | reverse complement strand
TTCCGATGCCCAGTGTTTTCGATGAGTTCAGCGAACGTGCTTTCGTGTCATACTCAAAAGGCACCGATGAAGAGCGCGCCAACCGAGACCTGTTAATATCGACGATGGGTCAGGAGAGTTTCTCTGTGATTTCTGCAGAGTGGTGGCATTTTGATCACGACCTGTGGCCGAAATATCCCATCCTTAACGAGCCTGTACCAAAGTAGGAGGGCCTCCACCGACACGCGGCAGAGGCCCTTTCCAAGACTTACGATGAGCGAAGCATCGCTCAGTTCAATCTCAAGCCTCGACTACTGAACTATCCTCAACCGAGGAGGCCCCTGCCGTCGCACCCATCGCTGCCTGCAGTTCTGCCAATTCGGTTTTGGAACCTACAACGAGATCTTTAAAGACTCGCTGACCGGTTCCGGCCGGAATCAAATGACCTACAATGACATTTTCTTTCAGTCCATGTAGCGGATCCCTTCGTCCGTTTATCGCAGATTCCGTCAGAACTTTCGTCGTTTCCTGGAAAGAAGCAGCAGAGATGAACGAATCCGTCGATAACGCCGCCTGCGTAATTCCGAGCAGGACTGGATCAGCAACCGCGGGTTGCGAGTCACGAACTTCGACGGGTTTGAGATCACCACGCTTCATTCGTGAATTCACCTCCCTCAGTCGACGACGATCAACGATGTCTCCTATGCTTAATTCGGAGTCACCGGGATCCACAACAACAAAATTGTCATATAGCGCATCGTTCATGTCCTCCAGCACAAAACGATCGGCGAGCTGTCCTTCAAGCAGATCCGTATCACCCGAATCAGACACCCGTACCTTTTGCATCATCTGACGCACTATGGTCTCGATATGTTTATCATTAATCGTAACACCCTGCAGACGATATACTTCCTGTATCTCATTTACCAGGTATTCCTGAACTGCTCGTGGTCCGAGAATTCTAAGAATATCCTGAGGAGAAATCTGACCGTCTGACAACGGATTTCCGGCTCGAACAAAGTCGTTCTCGTGAACGAGCATATGTTTGGTCATCGAAACCAGATATGTTTTTGATTCTGTACCGTCACGGCTGGTAACAATCACTTCCTGTGACCCACGCTTCCTGCCTCCGAATGATATAACGCCGTCAATCTCGGTCACGACTGAGACATCTGTTGGCGTACGCGCTTCGAACAGCTCGGTAACACGCGGCAGACCACCGGTAATATCTCTCGTTTTTGCAGACTGACGGGGAATTTTAACCAGAATATGCCCGGACTTAACTTTTTCCTTGATGTCAACCTGAATTCGAGCCCGTGTCGGCAACGGATACTCCCGAACCTTTCCGGCTTTTGTCATGACAAGCATGGCAGGTGTAAGCGTTTTTTCGCGGCTCTCGATAACAACCTTTTCTTTGTAGCCGGTCTGGTCATCAGATTCTTCGCGGTATGTTACACCTTCGATGATATCCTGGTAACCGATAACACCATCTAATTCGGAAAGAATGACACTGTTGTAAGGGTCCCAAGATGCGAGGATAATACCTTTTTCAATAGACGACCCATCGGCAACTCGCACTTCTGCACCGTATGGAATCAGATATGTAATCAGTTGCCTGCTTGATTCTTCAGGGTCAATGATTCGTATTTCACCTTGACGCGACAAAACAACTTCTTTTTTATCAGCGCCCTTACCGGTCGTTACGGTCCGGAGGTTCAGATATTCAACGTTGCCACCGAACTTCGTCGAGATCGTGCTGTCCGCAGAAATGCGACTTGCCGTACCACCAATGTGGAAAGTACGGAGCGTAAGCTGCGTTCCCGGCTCACCAATTGACTGTGCGGCAATAACGCCTACTGATTCTCCCATTTCAACCAGACGACCGGTACCCAAGCTTCTGCCATAACAGAGTGCACAAACACCACTTCTGGCTTCACACGTAAGCACCGAACGGATCTCAACTTCCTCTATGGAAGTCTCTGAGATTGTCCGGGCTTTGTGTTCGTCAATCATTTCGTTCGCGGCAATCAGCAATTCATCGGTCAACGGATCGATAACATCGTGTACTGAAACACGTCCGAGAATTCGATCTGCTAGTGTTTCGACAATGTCTTCATTGTCTTTCAGTGCTGAAATTCGAAGTCCACGAAGTGTACCACAATCTGTCGTCTTGATGCTCATGTCTTGAGCTACGTCGACGAGGCGTCGCGTCAGGTAACCTGCATCGGCCGTCTTAAGGGCTGTATCTGCCAGACCTTTCCGAGCGCCGTGTGTTGAAATAAAATATTCGAGTACTGAGAGACCTTCTTTGAAGTTTGAGATAATCGGGTTTTCAATAATCTCGCCGGCACTACCAACCAGGCTTTTCTGAGGTTTGGCCATCAGACCACGCATTCCGCCGAGCTGACGGATCTGTTCTTTCGATCCACGAGCTCCGGAATCGGCCATCATATAAATGGCATTAAACCCGTCCATGTCTTTCTTGAGAGATTCAAACAGCACTTCAGACACTTTATTGTTCGTGTGCGTCCAAATGTCAATCACCTGGTTGTACCGCTCGTTCTCCGTAATGAAACCCATCGTGTAGTTCGATTTGGCAACTTCAACTTTTGCCTGCGCGTCAGCAATCAGTTTCTCTTTCGCATCCGGAACAATGATATCTGCAATTGAGAATGTGAGGCCGCCAGCAGTTGCACGTTCAAATCCGAGGCGCTTGATTGCGTCCAGGAATTCAGCTGTTTCTGGAAATCCGGAAGCCTTCAATACTCGTGCGATAATACCACGAAGGTTTTTCTTCGTAAGCACTTCATTGATGAATCCTACCGCACCAGGAACGGCCTCGTTGAACAGGATCCTACCCATCGTAGTCTCGATCATCGAGCCGTCTTCGAGTCGAACGGATACTTTAGCGTGTAGCGCAACTGTTTCCTGATCATAGGCTTGTCGCGCTTCGATCATGCTGGAATAACGACTGCCTTCACCTTTTTCCCCACTCCGGGTCTTTGTCATGTAATACAGACCAAGAACCATGTCCTGTGTAGGAACGGCAACGGGGCCGCCATGCGCCGGACTCAGGATGTTGTGGCTCGATAACATCAGCAACATGGCTTCAAGCGTTGCGTCATCGCTGAGTGGCACGTGAACAGCCATCTGGTCACCGTCAAAGTCAGCATTAAACGCCGAACAAACGAGTGGATGCAGCTGAATCGCTTTTCCTTCAATCAGAATAGGTTGAAACGCCTGAATTCCGAGGCGGTGAAGTGTCGGAGCACGGTTTAACAGAACCGGGCGCCCGTCAATTACTTTCTCGAGAATGTCCCAGACATCAGCCGTCCGGCGATCAACAACTTTCTTGGCGCTTTTTACTGTCTTTACGATACCACGCTCAATCAGCTTCCGAATAATGAACGGCTTGAAAAGCTCGACAGCCATTTCTTTCGGGAGACCACACTGGTGGAAATGTAATTCCGGGCCAACAACGATGACCGAACGGCCCGAGTAATCGACACGTTTTCCAAGTAAGTTCTGACGGAAACGACCTTGTTTCCCTTTCAGCATATCTGAAAGCGACTTAAGAGCGCGATTTGAATCAGAACGGACTGCATTTGCTTTTCGAGAGTTGTCGAAGAGCGAATCCACGGCCTCCTGAAGCATTCTCTTTTCGTTACGGAGAATAACTTCCGGTGCTTTGATGTCGATCAATCGCTTGAGCCTGTTATTCCGAATGATGACCCGGCGATATAAATCGTTCAAGTCACTCGTAGCAAAACGGCCACCTTCCAGCGGAACCAGAGGTCGTAGCTCAGGCGGAATGACGGGGATCACGCGCATAACCATCCATTCCGGACGGTTATCCATTCGTTTATTTGAATCCTTGAAGGCCTCTGTGACTGAAAGTCGTTTCAGTGCTTCAGCTTTTCGCTGCTGACTTGTTTCCGTTTTAATCTGGAAACGAAGTTCCTGAGACTGCATCGTAAGCTCAAGCCGCCCGAGAAGTTCTTCCACAGCTTCTCCGCCGATTTTAGCAATGAATTTTTCAGCATCGTCATCTTCCAGGCGATTGTTATCTTCCCGGATCTGGTACAGAATGTTGAAATACTCGTCTTCAGAAAGAAGTTGTTTCTCCTCGATTCCCATACTGGAAGCACTTCCAGGCTGGATAACGACATAATTTTCGTAATAGATGATCCGCTCAAGGTCTTTCGACCGAATACCGAGCAGATGACCGATTTTATTCGGCAGCGTCTTGAAGTACCAAATGTGAACTACTGGAACGCTAAGCGTTATGTGCCCCATCCGCTCGCGCCGAACGGATTTCTGAGTTACCTCGACGCCGCAGCGATCACAGATAATTCCTTTGTAGCGGATCCTTTTATACTTGCCACAATGGCATTCCCAGTCTTTGACTGGGCCAAAAATCTTTTCACAGAAAAGACCTTCCTTTTCCGGCTTGAACGATCTGTAATTAATCGTTTCAGGCTTGAGTACTTCGCCGTATGACCTCTCCAGAATGGATTCCGGTGACGCAATACTGACCGTGATACTGCTGAAATTCTTTTTAATCTTCTGGCTCTTTCCGTAAGGCATATTCAAACGTAGAGTTTAACTATTCCACTAAGTAGGCAATTCAATCCGCGGCCTAATTAGGCCGCGGTTAAATGCACGATCAGTCTAAGAGTACCTCGAGTCCGAGGCCCTGCAACTCCCGCACGAGAACGTTAAAGCTCTCCGGAGTACCCGCTTCGGGCATCGGATCGCCCTTAACAATGGCCTCGTAAGCTTTCGAGCGTCCCTGCACATCATCTGATTTGTATGTCAGCATTTCCTGCAGAACGTTCGCCGCACCGTACGCATAGAGCGCCCAGACTTCCATTTCCCCGAGACGCTGGCCACCGAATTGCGCTTTACCACCGAGCGGCTGCTGCGTAATCAGGCTATATGGTCCGATAGACCGGGCATGGATCTTGTTCTCAACAAGATGGCTCAGTTTCAGCATGTAGATGTAACCGACCGTTGTTTTCTGATCGAAGGGTGTACCGAGTCGACCATCGTACAACTGCGCACGACCATCAACAGGTAATCCGGCTTCGATCATCTTATCTGTTACATCAGCTACCGTTGCGCCATCAAAAATCGGAGTCGCGAAGTGAGTCCCGAGTTTTTTAGCAGCCCATCCGAGCATGGTCTCGTAAATCTGCCCGAGGTTCATTCGGGAAGGCACACCGAGCGGATTCAATACAATATCGACAGGCGTTCCATCTTCCAGGAACGGCATATCTTCAACAGGCACGATCTTAGCGATCACACCTTTGTTACCATGCCTGCCGGCCATTTTATCGCCAACCTGAATTTTCCGCTTCTTAGCGACATAAACTTTCGCCAGTTGCACGATTCCCGGTGGCAGTTCGTCGCCCATCTGTACTCGGTGGATTTCACGTCTTGCAACTCCCTGCAGGTGCCGCTCGCGTCGCTCGTACGCTCGAATGAGTTTCTTAACGCGTGCGTTTATGTCCGAATCGCTAGTAAACTCGACCCTCGGATCAAGCTTCAGAGGAATGATTTCACTGAACGCAGCCTCATTAATCACAGCGCCTTTTGAGACCACGACACTGCCGTCCCGATCGGTAAAATCCGCAGCTTTAACACCAACGAGGTGCGAGTAGAATTTTTCCCAGAATGAAACATTCAGATCACGCAGGCTGAGGTCGAGATCATGTTCGATTTCTGCCAGTCGCTTCTGTTCGGCCTTTTTGGAAGAGGCGTCGAGCTTCCTCCGACTGAACAGTTTGGTATCGATAACGATTCCTTTCATTCCCGGAGGCGCTTTGAGCGACGCATCTTTTACGTCACCCGCTTTGTCTCCGAAAATGGCCCGAAGGAGTTTCTCTTCCGGTGTTGGATCAGATTCTCCTTTTGGCGTAATCTTACCGACAATGATATCTCCAGCTCTGATTTCCGCACCAATTCTGATGATTCCGCGCTCGTCGAGGTCCTTTGTGGATTCTTCAGAAACATTAGGAATCTCACGAGTCAGCTCTTCTTCGCCACGTTTTGTATCGCGAACCTGAAGATCAAACTCTTCAACATGGATCGATGTATACACATCATCGGAGACCAGTCTTTCAGAGATGACAATGGCATCTTCAAAGTTGTAACCACGCCATGGCATGAATGCGACGAGTACATTTTTACCAAGTGCAAGATCACCGCCGTCCGTAGCAAACCCGTCCGTCAACACATCCCCTTTCTTGACACGTTTTCCTGCAGTAACGATCGGGTGCTGATTAACACACGTGTCCTGATTGGTTCTTTTAAACTTGATCAGGTCGTAAGTTTTTACCGGATCAGCAAATGAAGTTGACTTTTGCTCCTCCGTCTGATCGTACTTGATTATGATCTGTCGACTGTCAACATAAGTGATCTCTCCAGGACCTTCCGCAATCAGAACCGCGCGCGAATCACGCGCAACCTTACCTTCCAGCCCTGTTCCGACCAGCGGAGCCTCGGTTACCAGAAGAGGAACCGCTTGGCGCTGCATGTTTGAGCCCATCAAAGCACGGTTTGCATCATCATGCTCGAGGAAAGGAATCAAGCTTGCCGCGGGAGACACGATCTGATTTGGAGCCACATCCATGAACTGAACTTCACTGGACTTTTTAACCGGGAAGTCTCCACGACTACGGCATTTAACCAGCTCATTCTTGAAGTATCCTTTTTCATCCAGCGGTGCATTAGCCTGGGCTATTATAACACTATCTTCCTGCTCCGCAGTCAAAAATTCGATTCTTGTCGAGACTTTCCCCTTTCGGACTACGCGGTACGGAGTTTCTATAAATCCGTAAGCATTAATCTGAGCGTGCACACACAACGAGGAGATAAGACCAATGTTAGGACCCTCCGGTGTTTCGATCGGGCAAAGACGACCGTAATGCGTGTAATGAACGTCCCGGACCTCGAAGCCTGCACGTTCCCGCGTCAAACCACCCGGCCCAAGTGCAGACATACGTCGCTTGTGCGTCAGCTCGGCGAGTGGATTCGTCTGATCCATGAACTGGCTTAGCTGATTCGTACCGAAGAATGTGTTAATAACACTCGATACCGTTCGGGCATTTACCAGATCCTGTGGAGTGAATTTCTCAGCGTCACGCAGATTCATCCTCTCTTTGATGGTACGCGCCATCCTTGCCAGACCCAACGAGAACTGCGATGCAAGCTGCTCACCAACTGTGCGCACACGACGATTTCCGAGATGATCAATGTCATCCACGTTACTGCGGCCATTCTGCAGCATGATCAGCTCGTTGATGATCGCGATAATGTCAGCACGGGTGAGCGTCAAACGATTGAGGTCCTCTTTCAACTTCAACCGGGAATTAATCCTGTAACGACCGACTTCACCCAGGTCGTACCGTTTTTCACTGAAAAACAGCCGTTCCAAAACACCACGAGCCGTTTCGATATCCGGCGCTTCCGTTCCACGAAGCTGCAGATACAAATATTCGAGCGCCTCTTCTTCCGAATGAGTCGGATCACGCTTGAGCGTGTTCAGAAGCGTCGTTTTGTCAAGCGCGTCCTCTTCCGATCCATCCCGGATCAGGTATACAGACTTAATTCCGGCTTCTTTGAGCGTTTCGAAATCATCTTCAACCAGTTCATGCTGAGCGGGAAGAAGAACCTCCCTTTCTTTTCTCTCTTCTAAAATCTCGCCGGTGTCTTCATCAACAATCTCTGTCATTCGTTCGACAGAAACCGCTGCAGCCAATTGTTTACCTACGCATTTAGCAAAGGATTTTTTGGTTTTGGTTGACAGTTCGTCAGCCAGATCGAACAACTGAACGATCTCTCCATTCGAAGAATATCCGAGAGCACGGAGAAGTGTTGTTACGGGCAGCTTTTTCTTCCTGTCGATGTAGGCCCACATCATGTTTCCAACGTCAGTCGAAAACTCAATCCAAGAACCCCTGAATGGGATAACGCGAGCAGAATACAAATCTGTCCCGTTCGGATGCACACTCTGCCCGAAAAATACCCCTGGGCTACGATGAAGCTGCGAAACAACAACGCGTTCTGCTCCATTGATCACAAACGTACCGCGATCGGTCATAAACGGAAGGTTGCCCAGGTATACTTCCTGCTCGATGGCTTCTTCCGCTTCATCCTCGTCCTCGTCTTCCTTACTCGAAAGCCTGAGTTTGGCCTTCAGCGGAACCGAATAACTCAATCCCTGAGCAATACACTCTTCGACGGAGTGTTTGGGAGCATCTAATTGATAGTGAATAAATTCAAGAGTGTACCGCTCGCGGCTGTCCTGAATGGGAAAGTGATCCTCAAATACAGATTGAAGACCGAACGGAAGACGCTCCTCCGGGGGCGTTTGATCCTGAACGAAGTTACCAAACGACTTGAGCTGCACATCGAGAAAATCTGGATAATCGCGAACGGTTCGAATACGAGCGAAGCTGCTTCTTTCGGTTTTACGTGTAAAGCTTGCCATAACTCAGACTATTTCCTTGAATGGGGGTCTCGGAATTCAACACAGACTGTCTGTGTGAAATGCACCAAAAGCCAGACCCGAAATCGGGTCCGGCTGGTGCGCATACTTGCCTGGAAATTTCCTGGACTTCATAAATCGCAGCTTTACTTAAGTTCGGCCGTTGCGCCAGCTTCTTCCAACTTAGCTTTGACAGATTCGGCTTCGTCTTTAGACACTGCCTCTTTGATGGTGCTCGGCGCGCTGTCGACCACTTCTTTGGCTTCTTTCAGGCCAAGACCGGTGAGAGCGCGTACTTCTTTAATCACGTTAATTTTCTTCTCGCCAATCGCGGTCAAAATAACGTCGAATTCAGTCTGCTCTTCAACAGCAGCACCGTCTCCACCACCGCCAGGGCCGGCAACGGCTACTGCGGTTGCAGCAGGTTTAATTCCGTAATCTTCTTCAAGAAGTGTAGCCAGGTCGCTGGCATCTTTGATGGTAAGATTGACCAGCGTCTCTGCAATTTCTTTAATATCAGCCATTTTTATTCTCCTGTGTCCTGCAGCGGTCTCTGCCCGAAAGCTGCGCCGCACTTATGGTTTTAAGGGTTGGAACTATTCCAACTTGTGTTTTAAAAGTTTGAACCGTAATACCGATTTCCAGTATTACGCTTCTTCCCGTTCTGCGATTGTTTTAATTGCACCAACGAGATTGCTGCCCTGGGCCTGCAGTCCGCCAACGATGTTGTTGATCGGAGACTGAAGCAGCGATATGATTTCGCCAAGAATCTCAGTTTTCGATTTCAATTTCGCGAGTGCTTCGAGTGCTGTCTCGTCGTATACAGCTCCTTCCACATGCGCTCCCTTCAAAGACGGTATCTCAAGCTTCATCTCTGAAAGAAATTTCTTGATCACTCGAGCAGGTCCCGAAGGATCTTCCGTAAACGCAACGGCCGTTGGACCGCTGAGCGAATCATACAATTCCTCGTAACCTCCTACCTCATCCATCGCGCGCTTAAGAAGCGTATTTTTCACAACGGAATATTCTACACCAGCTTCGCGAAATCGGCCACGGAGCTTAGTCACCTGATCTACGGAAAGACCCGAATAGTTCGTGAGGTAGATCGTCGACGCATTCTGGAGGCGGTCGACCAATACTTCAACTTCTGCCGCCTTCTGTTCTTTCGTCATTGCCATCTTTTCTTACAAAGTCTGTCCCGCGATGCGGGGTCAATAATCAAATTCTATACGTTCTATCGAAGTGCGGACAGAACTGCACTCTTATCCAGTGCAATGCCAGGACCCATCGTTGTCGACAGGGTTATCGACTGGACGTAGGTTCCTTTCGAGGCCGCCGGGCGCAATTTCAAAACTTCCTGCAGAAAAGCAGTCGTGTTTTCTGAAATCTGCTCTTCCGAGAACGACGCCTTGCCTATCGCGCAGTGCAAGATGCCGAATTTGTCTACACGAAAATCGATTTTACCTGCTTTCACTTCCTTCACGGCTGCGCCCACGTTCATCGTGACGGTACCGCTTTTGGGGTTGGGCATCAGGCCGCGAGGACCCAATACACGACCGAGACGACCAACCTGTGCCATCACATCCGGCGTCGCAATCATAACATCAAATTCTGTCCAGCCTTTTTTAGAGATTTTCTCAACGTAATCCTCTAAACCAACGTGATCTGCACCGGCTTCACGAGCTTCAGCCTGTTTGCCCTCGCTTGCGAGAACCAATACGCGGACATCTTTCCCGGTTCCATGCGGGAGTGCTACGGTGCCGCGCACCATCTGATCGGCGTGACGAGGATCGACTCCGAGTTTAACATCGA
>SMXK01000085.1 GCA_004356265.1 Bacteroidota bacterium | reverse complement strand
GATCGGATCGACAACGACCGGATCGAATTCGAAATGGCGATGTTGGCCGATAAACTCGATATTCGGGAAGAATGTGTCCGCCTGAGATCCCATATAGATGTCTTTCGTGAAGCCCTCGCTGGCTCCGAACCCGTTGGTCGTAAGCTGAATTTTTTATCCCAGGAAATGAACCGGGAAATCAACACCATTGGCTCCAAGGCGAACGATGCCGGGCTTTCTCATGTTGTCGTGAAAATGAAAGAAAACCTGGAGAAAATTCGCGAGCAGATCGAAAACGTCGAGTAGAGTGAATTCGGTCAAACCCTGCATTATCGTCCTCACGGCGCCCAGCGGTTCTGGAAAATCTTCCGTCGCTAAAGAATTGCTGGATGCGTTTCCGGGGATGCATTTCTCCGTTTCTGCTACAACCCGTGCCCGCCGCAACCACGAAGTACATGGCGTACACTATCATTTTCTTACGCAGGAACAGTTCGACCAGGAGCTTTTGGACGGCCTCCTCCTTGAGTCTGAAGAGGTATATCCGGGGTGCTGGTACGGGACGTTGTTGTCCGAGATTGACAACTCTTCGGCGGCCGCTCCCGTCCTTCTGGACATCGACGTCAAAGGAGCACTGAACGTAAAGTCGCAGTACGGACGGGATGCGTTCATCGTTTTCATCAAACCCCCGCCACTCGCCGAGTTAGAGAGACGCCTGCGATCGCGTGGAACGGAAACGGAGTCTTCACTCGCCACCAGACTGGACCGGGCAACCGAAGAAATGGGATATGCCCACCGTTTTGATACCGTTATCGTAAACGATATTCTCGAAACAGCGGTTACCGATGCCACTGCCAGCATTGGGGCGTTTCTGGAATCCCACCAAAATCAATGACGTCCGGTCATGAGCACAGAGTCACTTAAAACCATCACCGGAAAGCGAATTATTCTCGGCGTGACCGGGGGTATTGCCGCTTATAAAATCGCCGAACTTGTTCGTCTGTTTAAAAAGGCAGGAGCGGAAGTTCAGGTACTTATGACTCCGAACGCCGAGAAATTTGTGACACCTCTGACACTCGGCACATTATCTGAACGCGAGATTCTGACCGGCATTTTTCCCGAAAATGAAACCGGTAGCTGGACGAAACATGTGGCTCTCGGATTGTGGGGCGATCTGTACGTTATTGCTCCAGCGACAGCGCAGACGATGGCTAAACTGGCCACCGGAATGGTGGACTCGATGCTGACCGCAGTTGCCCTCGCCGGCCGGTGTCCTGTTTTGATTTGCCCGGCGATGGACCACGACATGTACGAACACGGAGCGACGCAAAAAAGCCTTTCGGTACTGCGCGACCTCGGGTACGAAGTAATGGAAGCCCGACACGGTGAGCTCGCCAGCGGGCTCATCGGCCTGGGCCGTCTGCCCGAGCCTCAGGAAATATTTGATCGCGCGGTGGACAAGCTCCATGAAATTGCCCTGGAACGACAAGGAGAATTGGCCGGCAAGAAAGTGCTGGTATCAGCCGGGCCCACGCGCGAAGCCATCGACCCGGTCCGGTTTATTTCAAATCACTCTACCGGAACCATGGGATATGAAATCGCTGCAGCCGCAGCGCGGCGCGGCGCGGACGTAATCCTTGTTTCCGGACCCACCTCACTCGATGTACCCCACGGTGTAAATCGCGTTGACGTTGTGACAGCAGCCGAGATGTTCACCGGCATGAAGGCGCATTCCAGCGCTGATTATACATTCATGGTTGCAGCGGTCGCGGATTTTCGCCCCACCGCCGAAGCGGACTCAAAAATCAAAAAAGATGCCGGGTTCGACGGCATTTCGGTGGAGCCCACAACAGATATTCTGGCCTCTCTCGGGGCTGCCAAAAACGAGAATCAAGTTCTGGTCGGATTCGCCATGGAAACAGAGGATGCCGTCTCCAACGCTCGTTCGAAACTGGAACGGAAAAACCTGGATTGGATCGTAGTGAATGACCTGCGAGAGCCTGGTGCAGGATTCGGGACGGGTACAAACGCGGTGACAATTCTCGGACGCGACGGATCAGAATCCAATATTCCTGTGATGGCCAAAAGGGAAATCGCTGAAGCACTACTGGATCACGTGCTCGCGGATCTCCGATGAAATTAACAACGGTGGGAAACTGTCGGGGATATAATGTGGGTCAATTGACAGACCCGTGACACAGCGTAGTCACCGGTACTCCGTACCTTCCGATCCCCCCGGGCACTTGTGTCCGCGGAGCTCCCAAATTCATTTTCTGAATGTATCGATCTGACTGTATTTAAGTTTTCCGGTATGCGCACTGTCCTGACCGATATTCGTTCAGCATTTGAACACCACATCGAAGCTTTTGGGCCGGACATTCCGGGTGACGAGCCTGAGGCACGGATTGTTCAAAAACCGATTGTTCAGAAAACCACCAGCCTGCCTGTAAGCATCGACATAAAAGAAACACGCACCATCGACTCACCCTACGACCGGATTGCTGCGCTAATTCCCGCTGATTCTCCATTACACAAGTTGACCACGCTCGCCGAGGTCTCCGATTATGTTCAGAATACCAATCTTATTGAACTGGACGAGACCCGAATAAATTCTGTTTTTGGCGTAGGCGACCCCGATGCTGATTTGATGGTAGTCGGCGAGGCCCCGGGCGCGGATGAGGACAAACAAGGCGAACCGTTTGTCGGGCGAGCCGGCAAGTTACTCACTCAGATATTGCAGGCCATCGGGTTCGAACGCGAGCATGTTTACATCGCGAACATTCTGAAAAGCCGTCCGCCGGATAATCGTCCGCCAAAACCCGACGAGGTTGCCGCTCATGTCCCCATTCTGTACAAACAAATCTCTCTCATCAAGCCCAAAGTTATGTTGTGCGTGGGCAAAACATCGGGCTCATCTCTGCTCGGTTTAACGACATCTCTGGGCAGTATGCGGGGCATATTTCATGATTTTCACGGGTTACCCGTGATGGTCACGTATCATCCGGCCGCTCTTCTCAGAAATCCGAACTGGAAGCGCCCTACATGGGACGACATGCAGCAACTCAGGGACTATTACAAAGAAATTGGCGGCCGCGTCGTAAGTGCGAACCCGTCCACCTCCGAATTGAAAACCACGCATGGCTGATCCGAACGAACAATTTCCTCTTCCGCACGGGCATGTGTCTGAGGGCGGCAGCTCGTACGGCGATTCCGAGTATGGCGGGGCATCATCTGGTGGGCCTCCATATGGTACCGCATCTCGAGCAAGCTCATCTTACGGAAATACCTCCAGGGCGCTTGTTCCGGCCGGTCGTATTCCCCCGCAGGCCACGCAGGTCGAGCAATCTGTGTTGGGAGCCATGCTCATCGAACGGGATGCCATCCCGAAAACAATCGAAATCCTGCCTGCGGACAGCTTCTATACCTCTTCGCACAATAAGATTTATGACACCGTTCTGAGCCTGTTTGACCGTGGAAATCCGGTTGATCTGATCACAGTCACGGATGAGCTCAAGCGACGAGGGCATCTGGAAGAAATCGGAGGGACGTATTATCTGACTGAATTGACTGCTCAGGTTGCGACGGCTGCAAATGTTGAATACCATGCGCGCATTATCGCAGAAAAGTCGTTGTTGCGTAAAATGATAGAAACAATGACAACTGTCGTCGGAAGGGCCTATGATCCGTCTGCAGATGCTTTCGAATTGCTGGATGAGGCCGAAAGTGAGATCTTCAAAATCTCCGATTCTCAGCTTCGTAAAAGTGCGTCTTCGATGAGTGACGTGCTGAAAGAAACACTGGCACGACTCGAATCCATCCATGGACAGGAGGAGGGTATCACGGGCATTCCGAGTGGCTTCTCCCGTATCGATCAGATGACCGGTGGGTGGCAGCCCTCCGACCTGATTATCATCGCAGCCCGGCCGTCGATGGGTAAAACGGCGTTCAGCCTGAGTATTGCGCGCAATGCAGCCCTGCACAAAGACAATCCCGTCGGAGTCGCATTTTTTTCGCTTGAAATGAGCGCGCAACAGCTCGCCCAGCGCCTGTTAACGTCCGAAGCCCGCGTCGATTCACAGGCGGCCAGAACGGGACGGCTCTCAGACGATGATTGGCCCGCTCTCGCCCGCGCAGCAGGGCGCCTTTCAGCCGCTCCCATATTTATAGATGACTCTCCTGCACTTTCGGTTCTGGAGTTGCGCGCCAAGTGCAGACGACTCAAAGCGGAGCATGACATCGGGCTGGTGGTGGTTGATTATTTACAGCTCATGCATGGGTCCTCAATGAACAAAAATTCGAACCGGGAACAGGAAATTGCGCATATCTCCCGGTCACTGAAATCACTCGCCAAAGAATTGGACGTCCCGGTAATCGCGTTGTCACAGCTCAGTCGCGCGGTCGAAACACGAGGAGGAGACAAACGTCCGATGTTATCTGACCTCAGGGAATCCGGCTCCATCGAACAAGATGCAGATGTCGTGATGTTTATCTACCGGGCGGAACGATACGGAATCACGGTAGACGAAAACGGAAATTCGACCGAAGGACTTGCCGAAATTCTCATCAGCAAACAAAGGAATGGACCCGTCGGGGACGTGACGTTGGCGTTTATAACCCAGCATGCCCGGTTTGAAAACCTGAATAACTATTTCGGGGCCACGGATTACCAGGATCCGATGTCAGGTGATGGCAGCAGTCAACCGATTGACGAAGATGCGCCCTTCTAATTCGTAGCGGCCCGAGATGACTCATCGGAAGTTTTCAATCCCCATGGTTCGCCGTTCGCCGGACGAAGAAGGTAGAACCACGACGCCTCTTGAGCTCTTTTTCGATCTGGTATTCGTGGTTGCAATCGCACAAGCCTCGTCTGGGCTTCACCATTCGATTATAAGCGGCCACGCGGCAGACGGCATTCTGAAGTATTTCATGGTGTTTTTTGCGATCTGGTGGGCGTGGATAAATTTTACGTGGTTCGCAACGACCTATGACACCGATGACGTTCTTCATCGACTTGTTGTATTCGTGCAACTCGCAGGTGCCCTCATTCTGGCGGCAGGAATTCATTCGGCGTTTGCAGAAATGGATTTCACGCTCGCTACGATCGGCTACGCTGTGATGCGGTTTGCCATCGTTTCAGAGTGGTTGCGCGCGGCCCGTAACGATCCGGAACATGCCTCTCGCGCCAGACGGATGGCCCTTGGGATTGCCATATTACAATTAATGTGGATCGGACGGTTGTTTACACTGGAAGCCTGGGGCATGCAGACCTTCTTTATTCTGGTGTTCCTCGAGCTGGCGGTCCCGGCCTGGATTTCATCCAAGACGCAGCTTGTGTTCCACGCGGAACACATCGCTGAACGTTACGGACTGCTCACCATTATCGTTCTCGGCGAGAGTATTCTTGCAGCATCAATGTCAATTCAGACTTTTATGGCGGCAGGCGGGTCGACAATTGATTTGATCCCGACACTTGTTGGCGGTTTTCTGATCGTGGTGTCTCTTTTCTGGCTGTATTTTGAAAAAGACGCCGCTGGCATTTTGACAAGTGTCCGACGGGCCTTTATTTGGGGATACGGGCACTATTTCATCTATGCTGCAGGGGCCGCCGTTGGGGCTGGAATCGCGATTGAGATGGATATCGTTTCTGGCGGACTCGATCTCCACGGAATACATGCCGGATTGAGTGTGTCAGTTCCAACTGCTATTTTCCTTGTGTGCGTGTGGTGGCTACGATTTGATCAGCGAGGATCTGGAATCAATGGAATATTACCTTTAATTATTGCTGTCCTTGTACTTGTAGCTCCTTTGGGACCGGCTCCGGTGCTTGTTGTCGGACTGTTGCTGGCGTTTCAGGTGGCAGTAACCTCGGTCCGCTCTCACAAAATTGCCATCGCTAACTAAATTTGATCTGATACTATGCCTTCCCTCGATACAGTAATTATGACGTATGGTATTCCGGCCATTCAAAGAGGGAGATTACGTGCAGGCGTGACGAGCCTCCGGAACGGTAGAAGAAAATACAAATCTTTACAACGCAGTTACTGAGCCTTGGTAACGACAGTGTAATTCTTGCGGTACGACCATGGGCCAGGCCAGAACATTACCGGGAGGTTTTCTTCTCTCTTCAAGAGGCCATTAAACTCCGTTTCGACCAAGAGGGTATATCCTTCCCATTCCCGCAGCGCAATGTTCACCTCTACACTGAAGACTCTTCGCCGCCGGCTGCATAGTTACATCTCGTATCGTGTCCGGCGAGCTGCTCCCTATGTGTTGACGCTCGCCGGCGCGGGGCTTTTAGGGTCATGTGCGTCCGTCAACGAGCCTTTTATTGACTCACAGGGCGAACGACTTCCAGCTGAGGTTTCTCGGGAAGTGACATCTACGGCCGCAATGTCTGCAGCAGCGCAAATCGTAAAGCAGTCTGTTGCTGAAGGTATGGCAGCGGGTGCAGTTCTGGTAATATCCAGGCGCGGTCAGATCGTTGAGCGGAGTGCCTTCGGGTATGCACAGTTGTTCGACGCGGAAGGAATGAAGCTGGAAAACCCTGTGGTCATGACACCAGGTCATGTATTTGATCTGGCGTCGCTCACCAAGGTGTTTGCAACTACTTTTGCAATAATGATGCTCGTTGACGCCGGAGTCTTGGCGTTAGATGTACCGGTAAAGATGTATCTCCCGAAGTTTTCGAGCCCGGAGAAAGATAATATTTCGATCCGGCACCTGCTAACTCACACCGCCGGATTAGCGCCGTGGAAACCAACGTATTTCCACGCTCGTGATCGCCGGGAAGCGTTTACTTATATCACCTCCCTGCCGCTCGATTATCCAGTTGGCGAAGAGCGCCACTATAGTGACCTCGGCTTTATGTTGTTGGGATACATCGTGGAGAAAGTGAGTGGAAAAAGTCTCGATTCATACCTGAGCAGAAATTTATACGAACCTCTGGGGCTGAGACATACAGGCTTCCGTCCATTAGAATCCGCAATCGGACCCTTGGTGGCGACGTCCCAGGGAAATCCGTTTGAGCGGAAAATGGTCGAAGATCCTGACTTCGGATATCTGATACACGAAGATCCTTCCCGGTTTGACGCATGGCGAGAGTATACCCTTCTGGGCGAAGTGAATGATGGAAACAGCTGGTATGCTCACGCCGGTGTCGCCGGGCACGCCGGACTTTTTTCAACAGCCGATGGGCTGACGCGGCTTATTACGTTGTTGATGGACGACGGTCTGTATAAAGGGCTTCTAAATAACGGGTCCCTTTCGACAAAAACGAGACTCATCGGAGCCGAAACGATAAGCGAATTTCTAACTCCTGATCAATCGGGAAATGGACTCGGGTGGGCGATGTCGTCCGACGTACTTCCAGTCACCGACATGCCCGCCGGAGCATTCGGCCACACGGGGTTTACCGGAACGTACGTTTTCGCAAATCCCGCTCAGAGTCTGATCATAGTCCTGCTCACAAACCGACAAAATGCCGGGGTCGATGAGAACGGACAATACCCCTCCCTGTCTCCGCTGCGACGCGCGGTGGTCGATGCCGCGATGAGCACGAATTAATCTATCGGTTGACAAGTAGAATATGGTATCTGTCATTCGTTATAATGGGAATGTCACCGGAATATTATAAACACGTCCTCTTTTATGCGACGGACATACCAGCCAGCGTGGTCCAGTGTGGCCATTTTAATGATTTGCGTCCTGTTCTCTGCCTGCCGATCAGCGCAGACAAAAAAGGAAAATCTTGATGGCTTGAAAGTGGAAACTACGCTCCTCGGGGAGTTCGAAGATGATTACGGAGCCCGGTACACCATTACAAAGACGCTCTGGCATCAGCAACCCGGCGGGATCTACCATGTCGATTACTGGAACAGTGACGATGCATTCGTGATTCTGCAGAACGACGAGACGAATGGTTCGAATCCGGGACTTTGGACGAGGATTGACTGGACATTGCTAAAGGATGTTGAGCCGTACCATTGGGGTTTCTGCCTGACTGTTTATGACGCGCCGACGTCGACAGAAGCTGCGGCCGCAGCGGCCGCCTCAAGGGACACGCCGATGACCGGATGTAACGGGTTTCCGTTTACTCGGATGAAACGGCTTGAACCTGCTCAAAAACGGGACTAAGAATCAGACATTCGACTACGAATCTCAGCAAGCGCCTGCTCTCTTTCGGACTTGATCAGAAGAATTAAAAGGTCGCCCGGCCGAGCCCATGCAAAAGCTGCCTTGACGCCTTTTATCTCGCTGTCCAGCACCTCGATACGCTCTGGAGGTTCATCACACCTTAATAACTCGTCGTAGATAATTTTTGGAACACCTCCCGGTCCCAGGTCGCGCTCGTAGCCCACACAATCTGTAACCAGGATTCGATCCAGGCCTTGCCCTGCGGCGGCCCGTGCCAGGTTTCGAATTTCTGATTCCAGCCTGTCTCCGGCCGCACCGATTATCATCAAACGACGCTTGGCCTTGAGGGCATCTGTGGCCTCAAGAATCGCCTTGAGTCCATGTGTATTGTGCGCAAAATCGAGCAGTACCGTAATCCCGTTCACATCGAAATAATTACCCCGACCCGGATTCGACTCCGGGTCGCTGGAGAACGATTTAAGACCCGCCGCTACTTTCCCAGCCGGGATCCCGAGTGCCATTCCCACGGCCGCAGCCGACAAGCTGTTGGAAACATTGTATGCCGCGCGGCCCTCAAGCGTAATCGGAATATCCAGAATAGAACACACTACGGTGCGTTCTCCGTCAGATACATAATGGATATCATTGTGGACCAGAACACACGCTGCTCCGCCACCGGCAATATGATCGGAGATGAAATCGGATTGGGCATTCCGGCTAAACCAGCAAATATTCTTATGCAGAAGATCAGATCCGCGCCGCACCAGACCCTCGTCATCGGCATTTAAAACCAGGACCCCATTTGCGTCGATGAGCTGAGCGACTATCAATTTTGCGTCAATCAAATCGTCGACAGAATTAATACCATACTGACCCATGTGGTCTTCCGCGACATTGGTAACAAGTGCCACATCCACCCGCGAAACCCCGGCACCGCGCCGCAGAAGACCGCCTCGTGCTACCTCCAGTATCCCGACTTCCACGCGCTGGTCCCGAAGAATGGCTCGCGCGCCACCCGGGCCCGAGTAATCTCCCGTGTCAAGAATTTCATTCCCTACACGGATCCAGTCCGTTGAAGAGTTGCCTGGAATCTTGCCCCAGCATTCAACCATCTGCCGAATTAATCGCACGTTGGTAGATTTGCCATTTGTACCCGTAACCGCCGCCAACGGGATGTCGTGATACCGTGACCAAGTGAGGTCGTCAGGGTCTGGAATGTTGTCGATTTCGAATGTCTCTGAGCCGTTCCCGAGACCCAGCGAAACCTCGTCGTCGTCCCACAAGAAAGTAACGTTGTGCTTCGCCGCAGATCTTTGCAGCGCTATTAATTTCGGGTTTTCTTCTTCGACGGACAGAGCTTTTATTTTTGTTAACTCGGAGGCCAGAATACTCGCGTCGTCGTGGTTGACAGCTGGTGCGTCACGATTCGAAACTTGCGTGCGCGAAGCGCGCGCCCATGCCAGCTCGTTTAGCTCAATAATGCTATACAGTTGATCAATCGGACCCGTCGCAACAAGCCACGCACCTTCGTGGCGAGGCAATACCAGCAGCTGGTTCTGAGACCAGCCCAGTTTTTCCCGCAGCCTCTCCATTTCGGAACGCCACAGATCTACGACTCCGGAATCCGCGGCATCAAATTGTACATCCAGAAGTGCCCCGGGGCCTTCAAAAACAAGATTTGGGCCCGTTAAGCGGCGGGAATCCATGAGTTCCATTGGCAGAGAGGAATATCAGTCGCTGTCTTCGCGAGCAAGCCGAACGCCACGTTCGTCGCGAATCAGATGTACGGATGAGTCGAGTACAAATTCGTCGATTTCATCGGGATCGATAACAGCAGGCGTATCTTTAACTCCCGACGACGCAAGTTCCTCATCGACATCAAAACCAGTGATCTGTTTCCAACAACGCGTGGTATCATCTCCGAATATCAGAACCAAATCTCCGGGGCGTGCGATCTGTAGTGCACGCAGAACACATTCTTGCTCGTCCGGAATCACTTCGATCTGATCCTCTGGGACTCCTGATTCAATAAGAACTCGCTTGAGCATCATGGGTACTTCGTCGTGGCCACGGCCCCGACGATTGTCGTCGGCGCGGCACAGATAATGATCAAACATGCCGGCAGCCAGCCGGCTGATTTCCTCAATGTCTTCGTCCCGCCTGTCGCCAGGCATCGCAAGTACGACCGTCCGGTTTCCCTTGACCTCGATCCGCTGCGCCGTTTTGCACATTGCCTCTATTGCTGCCGGATTGTGTCCGTAATCCAGGATGATTTTGAACGGATGTTCATCGTAAATATTCATCCGACCAGGCGCCTGGAAGAATGTTGTGTCGAACGTTCTGAGTCCCAACCGAATATCTTCGAGTGACTTGCCGAGCGCATACGCAAGAGCTGACGCGCACATGGCGTTTTGCACGTTGTGCATCGCCTTGCCTTCCACGGTCGCCGGAATCAGATGCGTCCATAACAAAGGAATGTGTGCGCCCTTGTCATACAAGGTTATCATGTGTCCGTTGATTCCCTGCTCAAGCACTACAGCCATACCACCCGCTCGAATGTGCTCCCGGACCAACTCATGATTGGAGTTCTGGGTGAAATAACACACCCGCTCAGCTTTCGTATAATCGGCCATTCTCAGGCAATACTCGTCGTCTGCGTTCAGAACAACAGTTCCGGTTGCCACTTCAACCACGATCCGTTTCACTTCGGCAAGCTGTTCGAGGGTATCGATTCCCCGAAGACCGAGATGATCTGCTGAAATATTCAGACAGGCGGCAACATCACAACTTTCGAATCCGAGACCCCGCTTGAGCAGTCCGCCCCGAGCCGTTTCAAGCACGGCAATATCGACCGACGGATCCCGCAGTACTATATGAGCTGAAACCGGTCCCGTCATGTCGCCTTTAACGCTCAAGTGCCCGTCGATGTAAACACCATCTGTGGATGTCATTCCAACAGTGTGTCCTGCACCTTTTAGTATGTGAGCCAACATTCGACTCGTAGTGGTTTTCCCGTTAGTACCCGTAATGGCGGCAATCGGAATCCTGGTTGGCGTCCCCTGGGGGAATAACATATCCATCACCGGACCCGCAACGTCTCTTGGCTTCCCTTCGCTGGGCGCCACATGCATACGGAACCCCGGTGCGGCGTTGACTTCGACAATCGCGCCGCCTATGTCTTTGTACGATTTAGTGATATCGTCAGAAAGAAAGTCAACTCCGCCGACGTCTAATCCTACAGAACTGACCGCCCGAACCGCCATTTCCCGGTTGTCTGGATGCACAACATCTGTCATATCGATAGCTGTTCCACCCGTTGACAGATTGGCTGTTGATCTTAAAAATAATACCTCAGCATCGGCCAGAACGGTATCACGAGTATATCCCGCCTCCTCGAGATGCTGATCGGCTGCTTTGTCAAATTCAAGCTGTGTAAGCACTTTCTCATGCCCCACTCCGCGCCGAGGATCACTGTTCACAATCTCAACGAGCTCTTCGATCGTGCTTTTGCCGTCTCCCACCACGTGACCCGGAACGCGTTTGGCCACCGCCACCAGCTGGTTGTTGATGACCAACATCCGGTGGTCCATCCCCGTCACAAAACTTTCTACGATGACCGACCTGCCGGTGCCATGCTCCTTCGCATGAATGAAAGCATCGCGAACCATGTGTTCTTCGGTCAGATTGATGCTCACGCCCCGGCCGTGATTCGCGTTCAGCGGTTTTAATACAACCGGAAATCCGATGGTTCGGGCCGCTTGTATGGCCTGATGTTCGCTATACACAAGGCGCTGCTGCGGAACCGGAAGCCCCAGATCATTCAGCAGTTGATGTGTGTCTTCTTTATCGCAGGCGATTTCTACCGCTATGTGCCTTGTTTCTCCAGTGATAGTAGCCTGAATGCGCTTCTGATACTTCCCGTGGCCGAACTGAACAAGGCTGTATTTGTTGAGCCGAATCCAGGGGATTTTTCGCTCGATCGCTTTGTTTACGAGCGACTGCGTACTCGGTCCGAATTCCTTGCGTTGGGCAAACCGGATGAAATCTGTCTTTTCTTCTTGAAAATCGAAGTTCGCTTCTCCCTGATCTTCCAGTTGAGACCGGATTTCTTCAGGCAGAAGCGAGAGAAGCAATAACCGGCCCAGGCGCGCGGCTTCTAATCCAACATCTCGCTGCTTGTATTGAAACACCATGGTGTATTCGCGCGGATTCCCCGTCGCCCGCGTTCGACCAAACGTTACCGCCGACCCGGCTTCGTTCTGCAATTCGATGGCAACATGTTCCAAGACATGTCCCATCCACGTGCCTTCATCCTCACGCATACGCCGAATGAATCCGCCAGGCTCACCATACGAACAACCGTGTTCTTTTAAACCTGGTAAGACATCGATCAAACTGTCGATGAAGCCATCCCCGATTTTTGCGGTCGGGTACTCCTCAAGTATTCCCAAGTCCAAAACGTGCCGGATAACCCGAAAATGGGCGTATAAG
>SMXK01000084.1 GCA_004356265.1 Bacteroidota bacterium | reverse complement strand
TGCATGTAACGTATCCGAAAGAGAGGATGCCAATTCCAGCTTATACGAGTGTCTTCCAAATATGCTATAACCGATTCGGACAGTTCCTAAAATATTAATGTCCAGAACGCCACCGAGGAAGTTCGGGACACTCTTGATTTCTGAAAAACCCTCTGTTTCAATTCCCGGTAAATCATTTTCGAATTTCAATGATTCCCATAAATATACCGCGGTTCCCTGAAAATTGATTTCGTCCTCCAGCATTGAGACGGCTCCTGGATTGTAGAAGTTAGCGCTCGCATCAACTGCCGACCCCACCACGGCCCCCCCTAAGAACGTAGACTTGGTTCCGAACTGAACGGTCCAGTAATGGCCCTCCTGTGCTGTTGCGACGCGACCGATCAGCATGAATAAACACAGGCAAAGCAGGTGCATTTTCACCGGAGGAGAGTCCGAAGAGGCTCTTTTGATATTCTTGAAAATGTTTTGCAGGTCAGATATGCCCGATATATGGAAATGTCGTTGAGGCCTTGGCGGTTTAAGGATAATACCAGTTCCGTGCGTATTTTTACTACCATGCTGGATATATATATATTACAATTTGTATCGAAATGCAGGCGTGGTCGACATATTATTGCGGGCACGCTTGTTGTGATTCAATTCGTTATTCCGGTTGCGTTTGGGCAATCCCACCGGATCGACCGATTCGCGGGGGCCACTGCCCGGCAAGACACCCTGTTCGAGTCGTCCGTTCCTGAATTGATTCCTTTGGGCCTGTCCATTCAGGACAGGGATTATCGTGTTCTCTATCCTCGTCCACCAACGAGCTATCCCTCCTTTAGCGGTGCGATCACCTCCGGATACATTCCAGACCACTCATGCCCTGACTGCCAAATTCCAAGATCTGGAGTTCATTCGGGCCGCATGGTTGTTGCAACCGGAATCGTTGTTGGTGCTCACTATGCCGTTTTCGAGTATGAGCAAAGCCAGTGGTACGATAAATACTCGACGGTCCCTTTTCACTTCGATGACCACCTGGATTACGCGTACAATTTCGATAAACTCGGGCATGTTTTTGGCACGTATGCCTGGGCGCTCGGTGTCGCGCGAACGTACGAATGGGCAGGTGTGAGACCTAAAACGGCCGCTCTAGTAGGTGCAGTCTTCGGTTGGGTAGCTCAGTTTCAAGTTGAAGTGTACGATGGGTATATTCCCAGGTTCGGATTTGATCGTCTTGATATCGCAGCCAATACGATAGGTGCCGGTTGGTTTTACGCTCAACAGCGTATTCAGACACTCCGAAATTGGCATTTCAGAATGGGTTATTATCCCGAGAAGATCAGGCTGCCGGATGGTTCGTATTTCGAACTTCCGACAGATCAGATTCTCGCAGATGATTATTCCAATCAGAGTTATTGGATGGCGGTCCGGTTGCACAATTATCTTCCGAAAGATAAGAAGAAGTATTGGCCATCATTCCTGATGCTGTCAGGTGGCGTGGCACTTGATAATTGGATTCCCGGGTCCGAATTTAACAAAGGACATCTGGCGTATTACATCTCAGTCGATCTGGACTGGTCGAAAATATTGCCACAGGAGTATATATTTGGAAGGGCGTTTGCTGACGTACTCAATATGTTCAGGCTTCCGTTTCCGGCCATACGCGTTTATCCCGGTGTCGAATTCGTCCCGATCTACTTAGGGAATTGATCGACTACAATCATTCATACGAATCATTCCGCATGGGATCCCGACTTATTAGAATTTGCGTTTTATGCCTGGTTGGATGCGTCTATGCCTTTTCCGCGCCATCCAGCGCTCAGGCGCAAGATGTCGAGAGAACTCTTGAGAGCGAGAACCCATCAGAAGTGCGGGGCGCACCTGAGGAGCAAGTGGTTGCGGCTGATACGTTCAGCGTGAAACTCGCGACGATCGTTCTCCAGATGGATCAGACTGCAGAGAAAATCTTGGAGGCCAGGGACCGGATTGGGCGGGTCGACGGCATAGAGCTCATTTCAGGTCTATTAGCCGAACATGCAAATGAGGTTGATTCACTTTTTCAAACCTATTCGAACCTGCCTGCATTTGATCTGTCGGTCAGGGATTTAAACAACATTGAACGTGTATGGTCTCGACTATATCTGCAAGGCGTTAAATGGGATAAAATGCTTGTTGATCGCCTCGAACAACTCGAGGAAGTGGAGGTCTGGCTGGATGATGAGCGGTCAGCCTGGAGGCGAATTGCAGAAGAAGCCTCCGAACTTGACTATTCACTATTTGCAACCCGTGTTTCCCGTCTGTTCAGTCAGATGGACGACATAGACGCGCTTGTAAAATCGAGGCTGACAGTGATTGTCGGATTGTCGGATATTCTGGACAATCAGCTGCTTCTGGCTGAGCAGATCGGCGAAGGCCTGGCTCTCCGGTTAAATCGAGCCCAATCGCGACTTTTTGAGCGTGATTCCCCGTGGATTTTCAGTGCTTTATTCGGCGAAGGGTCTTATGATTTATCGTCCGATTTACTTCGAGCGACCGACCGAGATAGTCAGGCGATGCGGGCCTACTTCTTGACGTACCCGGACAGATTTGTCAAATACGGGATCTCTCTCCTGCTCTTATTGATTGTGGGCTTCTTGATTCAGCGTCGGAGCTATCGCTGGGATCCGGATCATCCGGCGCTGCACGGGCTCATTCACGTGGTTAAACGCCCGATTTCAGTCTCTGTGTTGCTATCGGTGATTTTGGCGTCTCTGTTGTTCCAGAATGCTCCGCTGGTCATGACGGATATCGTCCAAGTCGTTGCCCTGATACCTCTTATCAGAATATTGCCTGAGATGATGCCAAAATCGTCTCGGAGGCCCTTTTACGTTTTCATGGGTCTGCTTTTATTGCACTTTACAAGCGATTTTTTTCGCGTAGGATCGCCGGTCGAGCGGATGGTTGTATTAACGTCGACCACCGGAGCAGCCCTCATGATTGGTTATTTCTTGTATGGTCGCGACAGCCTTGTGCGCACTGAAATGAACAACTGGTGGCGGATCGTAACAGCCTTGTTACACATCGGTCTAATTGCTCTTATAGTCTCAATAGTTGCAAACCTTGTTGGCTATTCTTCGCTGTCAAAAATGTTATCGGAAAACATTCTGACATCGGTTTACTCAGGGTTTGGCGTTTTTGCTGCGGTTCAAATTTTGGAAGGGTCATGGAGCCTCTTGTTGTCATCGATTTTTGCACGCAAATTGCATTCCGTCAGACTCCACAACGCCGTCTTTTATCGGAGAGGCGTGTTTCTGATACGACTTTTTCTCATACTCTGGTGGTTCGATAGATTACTCAATCGATTTGGAGTCTCGTACGTACTAACGGATTGGATAGCGTTTGTCAATTCAACCGAATTTGATTTCGGCGCATTGACCATCGATCTCGGAAACATCGTCACATTTTTTGTGACGATGTGGATTGCGGTACTCATTTCTCGGATGGTCAGGTTTTTTCTTCAGAATGACGTTTATCCTCGGCTGTCACTAGGGCGGGGGATGAGTAGCGCCATGTCCACCCTGACGAACTATAGTATTCTAGCTGTAGGATTTCTGACTGCTTTTTCTGCAGCCGCATGGACTTTGAGAATATTGCTCTTTTAGCCGGCGCCTTTGGAATAGGTATCGGATTCGGATTGCAATCGATCGTGAACAACTTTCTTTCCGGGCTTATTTTGATATTTGAGCGGCCCATCCAGGTTGGTGACACGATTGAGTTTCAAGGCGCCAACGGACCCCAACTGGGTAAGGTCAAAAGAATCGGTATCCGTGCGAGCATTGTCAGATCACTTGATGGAGCAGAAATCATCATTCCGAATGCAAATCTCGTTTCAAACGATGTGACGAACTGGACTAAGTCAGATCAGCTCCGGCGAGTCGAGGTAAAGGTTGGTGTAGCGTACGGATCTGATCCTGATGAAGTGCTGGCACTCTTACTCCGCGTTGCGGAGAATCATCCGGAGATATTAAAAAGACCGGAACCAGTGGCTCTGTTTATGGAATTTGGAGACAGCTCGTTGAACTTTTCACTCCGGGGCTGGACGCCTGACTTTGATAATTACCTGGTCCTGCGGAGTCAACTAACCGTCGAGGTCTTTCGGGCGTTGAAAAAGGCTGAAATCACGATCCCGTTTCCGCAGCAGGACGTTCACATCAAGACAGACGAACGAAAACAGGACTAGAAGTTATATAACCAGTCGATGTCTTCATGTGTCACTCCTGTTACAATTATTGCTTTGTCCCAGGAGCCGATCTTGCAGTCTTTATCTAGAGCATTTATCCGAACTTCGCCGGCACCTGGGAAGAATCGGAAACAGCCGACGTTTTTGACCTCCAGGATCGGTGTTGTTCCAGGATTGGCCGTGGCCTTAAGTCCAATTGAAACAAGAGTGAATGACGAGAAATCGTTTGGCGGAGTATCGGCTCCACCTCCGAATATGACCGGTTTTAGCTTCCACACCTGAATCCTTGTAACCAGATCGAGCATGTGCTGGTGCTCGCGATCTTCCTCGTATTTTTTGGCGCCCTCTTCAAAAATGGAAATGGCAGCCACAGTCGCCATGGCTACGATCGCGATACCTAATACCAGAAGTAATAATTGTTGTTGTCCCATGCCACAAAAACAAAGATTTTTGGGATATGAGAAGGGTATCGGCGATAAAGTGAGCAATTATAAACGACACCAGAACTCTCGAAATCGATCGGCTGTTGTTCCAAGACGCATACAGTAAAATCCATACCATCAGGTAAGAAAAATTACCCTGTCCGGTACGCATAAATACCTGCATACCAATCGATTTCTATTGTATATATATTGATGGTCGAAGGCGCTGTCTGGGGGTTTTGAGCTCGCGTCATTTAGGCGATATTCGACTCAATCAGAAAGAGACACACATGCCGGACGGAAGACGCAATCTCCATCGAACCTTGTGGCTATTTGCCACAATGTGGGCGGTTGTGGCTGCGTCTGGCATTTACGCTGCCGCTCAAAGTGTGGGCAACTGCGACCGTGCGCTTGGAGAGGCGTATCTGGATGTCGGAAACGTTCGGGCGCGGATTCTAAATACGGGAGGGCTCTTTTGGCGAGGAGAACCCCACGTATATGAGGTACCCAAAGGATCCGGTTC
>SMXK01000083.1 GCA_004356265.1 Bacteroidota bacterium | reverse complement strand
GGTGCCCGGTGCGCCCCATGAGGTATTGCTCGTTTTGGACGCGTCGACAGGACAAAACGCCATTCGTCAGGCAGAGGAGTTTACGCGAGCGGTAGATGTGACAGGTTTGATCCTGACTAAGCTAGACGGAACTGCACGGGGGGGCATTGTAATTGGCATTTCAAATGAGTTCCGAATACCCGTAAAATACATAGGCGTCGGAGAGGGTGTTGACGATCTGCAGATTTTTGATCGGAAACGATTCGTCGATGCACTGTTCGACTCGTGATTTGAACTGTCCACTACTGTCATTCACACTGTAACCCGCAGTTCGCACCATTGCTGGAACCATTCAAAAGGAAATAATGACGATCGAATAACTCATCTGAGGTGATCGGGTGATTTCAGTCGATATTTCGTATTGTATGTAGGTTTGTGTAAACGCACACTGCTGATCAAATAAAGCTGATCGAAGAAAATTTGTTACCGAATTATTGCCGGCGCAACATTATGGCATGCTGTCATACTAAGAAACAGGCCTTAACGAGTAGAACAACGATGTTAAGAGGGAAAATATTGTTTTTTTCCATGTTACTGGCCGTCGTTGTTTCGAGTTCGTTCGCGCAACAGTTCAGGCCGGAATTTTCGGTTGACTTCGTCGGCGTTAAGGATATCAACTCAATTACCGGTTCCAGGGTGGATATCTATGTGCAGATCCCGTTTACGAGCCTGAACTTCATTGCGACGTCTAACGGATTCACAGCAGATTATCAGACGACATTGTCTGCCATTGAGATTGATGATGGGCTGCAGTACCGGAATCTAGTTCAGACCAAGTACTGGGAATCTAAAATTATTACGGATACCTACATTGAGACGCAGGGGAAAGACCTGTTTCAACTGAACACACAATCTATTGAGTTAGCGTCCGGCTCCTATGTTTTTGAGATGCAGATCTCGGATAATAATTCGAATCAGGTTCTCATCGGGGAATTTCATGTTACGGTAAGAGATTTCTCCGCTCCGGTTTCTATCAGTGATATTACGCTCCTGGAGTCATATGACGCGGAATCGTTTTCTATCGTTCCTCTTGTGGATCAGCGTTTGACGACCGCGGACGGTGGTATTCAGATTTTTTATGAAACCTACTCCGATGTAGAACGCGAGCTTACGATTGTACGAGAGGTCTTAAGGATTCAAAAGGATGCGGGCGTTCCGGAATTAAACGGAATGCTTGACACCGTGGTAAGGAGAGGTGTAAGTGCCTCTGTAGAAGTCCGGGAGGAGGAGTTGTCAATTCTTCCCGCTGGGCGCGGCCAGCAGGTTGTAAGATTGTCAGCAGATGATCTGAAGGTAGGTACTTATCTGGTTCGGGTAAGTCTTGTTGATCCGGTCGACGGCATTCTGGATATGGCTGAGAAGTCATTCTCGACACTATGGGGAGGGTTGGATGCGCATCTGGAAGACATCGATAATGCAATTTCACAGTTGGCGTACATCGCGAAGGATAAAGATCTAAAGTTTATTCGAGATGCACAGAGCACACTGGAACGGCTTGATCGATTCAGGGAATTCTGGGTGAAACGCGATCCGACTCCGAATACAGTCCGGAACGAGCGCATGGAGGAGTATTACTACCGTGTCGATTCTGCCAACAGGCACTACGGCGCTCAACAGGCTGGATGGAAAACAGACCGGGGATATATTTACGTGACATACGGCGAGCCGGATCACATCCAACGAAATAACCATAGTTTCGATTATGAACCGCATGAGGTCTGGGTGTATGAACGCCTGGGACGGCAGTTTATCTTCGTTGATAAGACCGGATTCGGAGATTTTGACTTGTTACTTCCGGCTTGGGATGAGAGAACCCGTCTGTATTAATCCGGGATAACTCAGCAACGAGCGGGGCTATATTGTGGGCCTGAAGAAATTGAGCGGGCGTTTCATTTGCGAGACGCCCGTTTTTGTATTGTTCGCCCGGCATGGCCATCAATTGTTGTGATTGAACTGGAACGACGAGTTTTGTCTTCGTATCGTACGCGGTTCATGTCTTTCTCTATTTGGACGGAAAAACTCTGGAATTCCAACGGATGACCCGCATTATTTTTATGGGCACACCGGACTTCGCGGTCGCTTCTCTGGACCGCCTCGTTGCGTCCGATTATCGACCTGTTGCGGTGGTTACCGCACCTGATCGCCAGCGCGGACGGGGCCGGAAAATTTCTCCCAGTTCTGTAAAGGAAGCGGCTGTGAGGTACGGGATAGAATCGATCCTCCAACCCGAATCTGTTCGCGATGAATCATTTGAACTGGATATCAAAAAGCTGAATGCGGATATCATCGTCGTGGTGGCGTTCAAGATTCTTCCACCGGCAGTTTTTACAGCGTCGCGGCTGGGTACGTTCAATCTCCACGGATCTCTTCTACCCGCCTACCGTGGAGCGGCACCGATTCATCGAGCAGTCATGGATGGCGCTGATGAAACGGGGGTAACAACATTTTTTTTGCAGGAGAAGGTGGATACGGGTAATATCATCATGAAGCGGTCCATGTCAATAGGAATGGATGAAACAACAGGCGACGTATATGCCCGCATGATGATACTCGGGGCTGAGGTGGTGGTCGAAACCGTCAAAATGATCGAAGGTGGTTCGGCCATCGGAAAACCGCAGGATGAAACCAAAGCGACTCCGGCTCCGAAAGTGTTCTCGACCGAGGCCAGGATTCCATGGAATGCTGATGCTTATCACGTTCACAATCACATTCGCGGATTGTCTCCGTTTCCTGGAGCGTTCACCATACACGGCGAAAACAGACTTAAGATGTACAGAAGTGCGGTTTGCACGGGTTCTGATAGCGGCAAGCCGGGAACAGTTATTCGGGTCGATGGCGTACTCATTATTGCATGCGGGAACGGCGCGGTAGAAATTACAGAATTGCAGGCACCAGGAAAACGCAGAATGGAGACGCAGCAGTTTCTGAGCGGTTATGAGATCGGTGTGGGGGACGTGATCGTATGAATTCTTATATGAAGAGACCTGCGCCAGGGAAGACCCCGCATTTTGTAAAACCATTCCTGAGCGCACTGTCTCAGATTCATGCCGGTGACGCTGCGAACCGGGCCGATTCTATCGCGCACGCAGAACGCGCTTTGGATCTTTTACCCGGAGAGAAGACGGAAGCAGTTTCGTCTGCGTTTGCACGCGGGAGTATCGGACTACAAGCTGATCATACGCATTACTTCGACGGCTTTGCGCTTATGCTGCCCATGCACAGAGGAATCGGCGTGGCTGTATGTAGAAGTACAGCAACGGAATCGAGACTTATTGTTGATGGTAGTGAAGGTGTTGAATCATTCTCCAGAATCCAAACTGAAACTGCAAGTGAGTCGGATACCATTCGACTTTTTAAACATTTACTGGATGTATTGAGATATCCTGTTCAGGATCAGATTGATCTCGCGGTGGCGAGTGGATTGCCATCCAGGCTGTATCCCGTTTTTGCATCGTCATTTCTGATAAGCGCGCACCGTGCCCTGGAACGCCTCACAAACAAGCCAGTGTCTGATCTGATCAGAATTGAGAATTGTCGCCTGGCAGTAGAAGCTTTCTTTGGCCGTCGATTCAGTCCGGCATACATCCGAACATCCAATATTCAGGAGACTCATTCGTTCGTTCTGGTAGACACGCAGTCGTTGTCTTTTGTGCCGGTGGATGTACCCGAAGGGGAGCGTCCGGGATGGGGGTTGATTGATACTATAGATCAACCTGGCTCATTGGATCCGGATAGCCGACTAGCCGCCGTGCAGGCAATCACTGAGCGCCTGAAGGCACGGAAATTTTCAGATATTGACTCTATTCGGGATATAGAACATCGTGACATCGACGAAGCGGAAAAAATATTGCCACGTAAATACAGATCAACGTTTCGATTTCTGGTTACTGAAAACCGACGCGTACAACAACTGGTAAATGCGATCAAACGAAATGATTGGCAGTTGTGCGGAACGATCCTGCTCATATCTCACGAAGCCCGGAAAGAGGAGTGGAAGGCAACGACAAAGTGGCAGAACGATATCGTTGATCTTACTGAACGATTTTCACTGGAAGGGGTATACGGCGCTTCCCAAACGGGGGAGAGTTCATGTGTATTGGTTTCCGGGCAACCGTTTTCTATTCCAGGTTTTCTGGACGAAGTACGCTCTCTCAGCGCTGACGAGGACTACCCGAATTTCCAGACCATATTATTGTAACTGACAAAATAGAACCGAACAATTTTTAATGACGGATTTTGACATTGGAGCGGTAACCGAACGTATCTCCAAAGAGAGTGCTTTTATAGACGACCTTCTGGCCGAAATAGGTCGCGTAATAGTGGGACAGAAGTACATGATCGAGCGGCTTCTGATTGGTCTTCTCGGCGACGGACACGTTTTATTAGAGGGTGTTCCGGGGCTTGCCAAAACGTTAACAGTGAGTTCTCTTGCGGCAGCTATCGGTACCAGTTTTCAGCGGATCCAGTTCACACCCGACTTGTTGCCGGCTGACCTTCTCGGGACGCCCATTTACAACCAGAAGGAAGGCACTTTTTCGATAAAGAAGGGGCCGATTTTCGCCAATATTATTCTGGCGGACGAAATCAACCGGTCACCGGCGAAGGTGCAGAGTGCATTGTTGGAGGCGATGCAGGAAAGACAGGTAACGATTGGAGACACTACGTTTCCACTGGAGCCGCCGTTTCTGGTTCTGGCGACTCAAAACCCGATTGAACAGGAGGGAACCTACAGGTTGCCGGAAGCGCAGGTGGACCGGTTTATGATGAAAATCAAGATCGGTTATCCCACTCCTGAGGAAGAACTGGAAATTATGCGATTGCAGGCGAGGACGGGAGAAAAAACGAAAGTCAGGACCGTCGTTCAGCCGGAACAGATCATGTCTGCGCGATCGGTCTTGAACGATCTGTATATCGACGAGCGTGTTGAGCGTTACATCGTGGACCTCGTGATGGCCACCCGGAATCCGGAAGATTACCGATTGAACGGCCTTAAACCGCTGATCGAGTTTGGAGCGTCACCGCGAGCCACAATAAATCTGAACCTGGCAGCCCGAGCACACGCATTTTTGCATCACCGGGCCTACATTGCACCCGAGGACGTTCGTTCGATTGCTATCGATGTGCTCAGGCACAGAGTGGCCATCACGTATGAGGCTGAAGCGGAAGAAGTGACGTCTGAAGATATCGTACAACAGATTCTGGATACCGTAGAGGTTCCGTAACAGCGGCGCTACAACAAAAAGCGAATGGCGCGAAGTCCTAAACCCTTTCAAAACGAATCAGTATCTGTCGCCTTCGTGGCAGAAAAATTGCAGTCGGTCGTAGGAATAGAGATTTCTGCACTTAATGATGCTGATCCAGAGCTACGCCTGGTCACGGAAAGCAATCAACACCGCCCGGGACTTGCGCTGGCAGGTTTCCTGGACCTGTTTACGCACCATCGGATCCAGGTATTAGGAAACACGGAGTGCCGATATCTGGAACACCTGTCCGCGGAGGGACGCGAGGCCGCGTTTTCCAAACTGCTGGTATTCAATATCCCGTGCTTTTTTCTTACGAATGGGAATCTGCTGGACGCCCCGCTATTGGATAGAGCGACTGAAGCCGGAGTCCCGATTTACGCGACCGGGCTTCCGACGATGGAATTCCAGGCGCGGCTGGGCGATTTTCTGAGCGACCAATTCGCAATTCAACAGACTGTACATGGCGCGCTTGTTGATGTATATGGAATCGGGTTGCTGCTAACAGGAAGCCCGGGCATTGGTAAAAGCGAGATCGCACTCGACCTGGTTGAAAGAGGACATAGACTGGTCGCTGACGACGTAGTCATTGCCACGGCAAAGGGAGACTCGGTATTAATGGGCGCCGGAACCGATATCGCTCAACACTTCATGGAGATAAGAGGGCTCGGATTGATTGACGTCCGGGCGATGTTTGGCATCCGTGCTATTCGATTTCAAAAACGCATCGAAGTTGTAGTCCATTTATCACCTTGGGACAAAGAAGTCGAATACACACGGTTGGGGATGGTGGATAGTTTCCATGATATTCTAGGTGTGCAGTTACCCTTGGTAAAACTGCCTATAACACCAGGTAAAAACGTGACCGTATTGTGCGAGGTTATCGCCATGAATCACCTGCTGGGTCATTACGGTTACAACGCTGCAGAAGTATTTGCGGAGCGGCTCACGAATAAAATCCGGAGCAAGAAGTCAGGCGCCGGACCCGACCGCGGTATCGACTACTTCGAACATGACTACGAATAGATTCGATCAGGCCACCAGCTCCAGCTTGTTATCGAATTTTACACTGACCAGTTTCGAGACTCCTTGCTCTGCCATCGTTATGCCGTACATGCAGTCGGCGGCTTCCATCGTTCTCTTGTTGTGTGTCACAAGGATGAACTGAGTTGTATCGCTGAAGGTTCGGATCATGTGCATGAACCGGTTCACGTTTGCATCGTCCAGCGGCGCGTCCACCTCGTCCAGAATACAGAACGGGCTTGGCTTCACGAGATAAATTGCGAACAGGAGCGCAATTGCAGTAAGTGTCTTCTCTCCTCCTGATAACTGAGCCAGAACACTGAGTTTTTTCCCCTTTGGCCGGGCCATTACCTCGATGGGTGATTCGAGTGGATCATCGGGATTGACAAGTACAACGTCTGCACAGGCTTCTTCTCCGAACAACTCACGAAACAGCTTCGCAAAGTTGCCCTGGATTGCACCAAATGTTTCGTTAAACCGCTTCGATGCCGTTTCGTTAATCTCGTTTATGGTTTCCATCAGCGTCGATTCCGCCGCCTCAAGGTCAGCAAGCTGATCCCTCAGGAAATCGAGTCGTTCTTTTTCTTCATCGAATGATTCCAGCGCAAGTGCATTAACAGGTCCGAGGGTTCGAATCCGAGAGCGGAACTCTCGGATTTCCACTCGAGCCGTTTCGGCCTCGAACACATCATCGATTTCCATGGCAAACGACGTGATATCGATCTCGTAGTCTTCACTCATGGTGTCGACGAGATCCGCAAGGCGTGTGTCGATCTCCGCGAGTCGGATATTCTGGCGTGAATTTCCGGACATGACCTCTTCCCTCTGCCGTCTGATATCTCTCAGCCGGGCTTCAAGGTCTGAAACAGCGACCTTTATTTCAGCCAGGGTATCCTTGGCATGAGTCGTGACTGCGTCAAGTTCATTTCTTTCTTTCCGAAGTCGCGTGAGCTCAATCTCGAGTGCTTCGGAATTTTCAGTTGTCTGATCTCGTTGGATTTCGAGAGAGGCTCCTTGTTCTCGGCGGCGCGCGGAATCTGTTCCGATGC
>SMXK01000082.1 GCA_004356265.1 Bacteroidota bacterium | reverse complement strand
GGCGTATTTGATTGGCTCGTTCCAGAAAATCTTCCTGACGCCTCCGATTATCGGATTCGGGTAATCAGCAGTGCCGATGGTTCGGTGTTCGGAGAAAGTGCTTCCGGGTTTGCAATTAGCAACCCAGCGCTAAGGGAGATATTCGTAACGGAACCCAATGACATTGCCGCAGAAGTGGGAATCAACATTCCAGTCGAAGCTACTTTACCGGAAGGGTATGAGCCGCAGGTCAGGGAGGTCTGTTTTAAACAGACAGGAGCAACTGAATTCCAGTGTTCAGCGATGACGGGGAGTGGTCTTGTATTAGCCGGCAATATTCCCGGATCGGCTGTATCGGAGCGAGGCACGAAATATTATTACAGCTTTGTAAGGGGGAATGTCGAACGGACTGTCCCTGAATTTAACGCCACTTCGTTGCCCTTTGAGATTCAGGTGCAAATCAATTCGTTCACGTCTCCTGTGGTTATAGAAAGTCGGAGTTATTCGATGATTTCAATTCCAATGGTCCTTGATGATCCACGGTTTTCAGCCGTAATCCCAGGATTGGGAAATGACGCGGTTGAAAGACTCTTGAGATGGAACAGCGTAACCGAGGAATACGATGAGGCACCAAACATCCCCCGTAATTTTGTGCCCGGGGTGGCGTTCTGGTACATCTCCGCTACCAATACTGACTTCAGTATCGCCGGTGCTAAATCTGTTGAATCGTCCCAGCCTTTTTCTCTTATGCTCTTGCCCGGATTTAATCAGATTGGAAATCCGTTCGCGTTTCCGGTTGCATGGGAAAATGTAATAGGATCAAGTGGTGTTGATGCTCCCGTAAGCTTTGATGCCTCTCTTGGTGAAGACGACCCATATCGGTACAATCAGACCATCATAGATCCTTGGGAAGGGTATTGGGTCAACAATCCTACATCAGGGAACGTTGAATTGCAGGTCCGGCCGATCGAGGCTTCAGCTGCTTCCAAAAGGCATTCCAAAAACGCGTCTGGCTCGTCACTGGCTCTTGACGCCGATTATGTTTTGCAACTCCGGGCCGTTTCGCAGACACACAAATTGCGAGATTCTCAGAATTACCTCGGTTTTGCTGCTGGCGCCACCGACGGGCATGATCGAATCGATTTCGCCGAAGCGCCCGGGCTGGGGAATCATGTTCGTTTAAGTATTATGCAAGACGGAGTGCGGATGGCTGGAAGTTTTAAATCGAGCGAAGCCGCGGGTAGAGAATGGGTACTTGAGGTGAGCGCATCGTTGCCTCGAGGATTGTCAGCCGACGGCGAACTCATTCGCGTCTCACTTTCAGAACAGGGAGTGTTGCCGAATGGATTTTCCTTGTTTGTGGTTGATGACGATAATCGGGAAAGAATTCCAATAGTCGAGTCTGCATTTGATGTCAGGTTGACAACTGAATATCCCGTCCGGCATTTGAGGCTTATTGTGGGAACCGAATCTTTTGCTGCGCAGGAGTCAGATGGTATAACCGAGACGCCAAGTCGAGTGGTACTGGAGCAGAATTATCCGAATCCGTTCACGTCGACGACGATAATTCGATACCAGCTGAGTTCTCGGACGAATGTCCGCCTGGAGGTGTACAACCTCTTGGGCCAAAAATTGGCAACCCTTGTTAATCGAAGCCAGGACGCCGGTTGGTACGCGGAAGAGTGGAATGGATTGGATATTTCAGGCAAACCGGTTTCGAGCGGTACCTATTTTTATCGTTTTGTTTCAGGCGAGATAACGGACACCAAAACAATGGTACTAGTTCGGTGATAAAAACACGTCTATCAAAAAATATCCGAACTGCGAGAGTGCTCCCGAAGATTGTTCTTCTGCTGGTTTTAATAACGCAGATGGTACCGAACGCATTCTCGAGGCAAAACTCCATAAACCTCGGTAGCACAGGTCAAGGTATTAATGTCTCGGTCTTGCCGATATAACAGAGCAATGAAGAAGATGGACGCACGATTTCACAGACGAGTATTCCGTTAACGATTGTTGCGCCGCTGGGCTCCAATTTCGCCGTCAGTTTTATGGGTCACCAGATGAGTTCAACCGGAGATGTACCGGATCTCAGCGGGCTGTCTGACGCACAACTTTTTGTGAGTTACGCCGCTCGCGCAGGCTCCGGTAGTCTTGTATTTAGTTTAGGAACGAATTTGCCTATAGGAAAAGTAGAACTTTCCGAGGCGGAGTTCGCGACTGCAATTTTAGTCAGTCAAAGAGCATACAATTTCCGCGTGCCCAGTCTCGGTCAAGGGCCAGGATTTTCACCCTCCGTCACCGTCGCTTTTCCGATGGGCACAAACACAGCCCTGGGCGCTGGTTTAGCGTATCAGTTTCGAGGCGAATACAAGCCCTTTGATTTTCAGGAATCCAATTATAACCCGGGAAATGAGTTCTTATTGACAGCGGGGATCAATACCAGGCTTAACGCGCAGTCGGGAATATCTTTTGATGTTGCCCATTCGATTTATGCTTCAGATACGTTTTCTGGAACAACGGTTTACGAAGCGGGGAGCAAGACGACGGTTACGGCGATGTACAGGTATGTGGTTCGATTTGACGAACTGAAACTTCTTGCGGCCTATCGAACCAGGGCTAAAAATAATTCTCTTGTCGGCGGAGAACTTATCACTGAAGACGTCAGGTCGATTCCCAATCAGGTAAATTTTCAAGCGACATACAAAAAGCGCATTAACCCGGGAGTCCAAGTAACTGCCTTGGTAGAGGCGCGATTGTTCAACGAATCGAGTATCGTTCAGAAACGAACGATGATTGATATTGGTGTTATGCCGTCCATGAAGATTTCGTCGCAGGCCTCTGTAATTGGCCGCTTCATTTATACACTGGGTACGATTACCGGATTTGAAGCCGGAGTGGGCGTAGCCATGTCGATTTAGATTTAGAGCTGGATCATCAGAGTTCTCCTCCAGTAATGATTCAACCCGTCGATTGTGGGAAACTCGTCGAAACGTATGTACCTGGGCTATGTAATTTATGTGGTCCTTCAACCATTCGTTGATTCTAATTGCACCACGCCATTCGCCGGATCTCAGCCATGAATTTCTGGCGTCTAGGCCTGCTACTAATCGCAACGGTTATTCCATTAACGACTCCATCTGCGAAGGCGCAGGTTGTACCGTTGTATGAAGTTATCTACCGCCCTCCCCGTGTTGGATATCTAACCTTACCGGGCGATCACTTCGATATCATCTACCAATGGGGACTGAGAGCTCAGGCTGAAGAGACACTCGGGGCACTCGAGGCATCCCTGGTTGGAACTGATTCGCTGATTGGAATCAGAGCGGGAATGCATATGCCCGTGATCTTGAACGGTTACTCAGATCGCGGCGGGGGATACGTGACGACCCTTCCTTTCAAACAGGAGATTACGGTATCATCTATTAAGGGTCGCGAATTATCCCGCCGGCACCCAGACTGGCTATCTGTTGTTGCGCCGCACGAGGCTGTGCATGCGGCTCAGGCCGAATATTCCAACGGTTTTGGGATTGTAGGGATTGTCAGGGTGTTTTCTCCGGATGTCGCGCGCGGTCTGAACTTATTCGGTCCTCCAGGAATTACAGAAGGCCTTGCCGTGTACCGGGAGAGTAAACTCGTACCGGGCGCAGGCCGATTAAATGAAGCATTTTTTACGATGCAGTATCGAGCTTCCTTCGAGAATGGGAACGGTTGGTCGTTGCCACAAATGCTCGAGCGGCCTCGATTTACGTCACCTTTCAACAGATACTATACAGGCGGTGCACATCTGATTTTGTACATGAAGGAGGCGTACTCTTCAGACGTAGTCAAACGGTTCCTTACATGGCAGTACAGAATGCCATTTCTCGGTCATGGTATCGGGCTATTGTACGCAACGCGTTTATGGCCCAACGCACTCGAAAACAGTGTCCGGACCTGGTACAAGAACAAAGAAATCGACCGTCTTGGAAAAATCGGCACGGTCACGCAAGCGCGTGCACTCTCGTCCGCAAAAGGGTTAGTACACCGCAGGCCGCGCTGGCTCAACGAGCAAACTGTAGTTGCATTTTCTCTTGGTTACAATGTCAGACGCGGCTTCTACAGGTATGACCTGCAATCGAGTCATCGAAGCACCATACAAAACACAACGGTGTCCGATGACGCATATTTCTCCCTAAGCCAGGACTCGTCCAGGATCCTTTTTTCACGCTACACCGAGGACCCGTTTATTGATGGGCAGGAAGGAGTAGACGTCTACAGCGCTGGAATAAAAGACGGGAAGGTCGTTCGAAACAGCCAAAACTCGCACGTTTTGAACCCAGTCGAATTACCCGATGGACGTATTCTGGCCCTACGGAATAAAGGGCAGTTTAACTCCATAGTAGAAATTGATGACCGTGGACTGGTGGATATTCGCGTCGATTTTCCGCGATCCGATTTCGTCAGTTTGCTTCCAAGGCCAGGCACGGATACGCTTGCCGTTATCTTAAAGGCTGGTGCACATCAGGCACTATTTATCATGGACAGTCGAACGCTGTCAGCAGATTCGCTGCGTCCGTGGATCGGCTTCAGGGGCTCCACGATATACGATGCTGCCTGGAGTTCGGACGGTGAATTTCTCACTTTCACGTCTGATCTGGGGGGTGTATTAAATGTGTATGCCGTCAGAGCTTCTGACAATGCCATATGGCGGGTCACGAACGCCGCCTATGCTGCCATGGAGGGGGCGTTTTCACCTTCGAATCGTCAGCTGGTATTTGTTGAATATCATGATGAGCAGTTTGACCTGAAGGTAATGCCCTTCATTCCGGGTGCAGGGCAACCGGTTGATTCCTCAGCTGCACGATATACAGAGACACTTGCATGGCGACGATGGCTGGGTGAGAAACCGAGGAGTATGGTTCACATCCCTGTAAAGCCGTATAGCGGATTCAATAACGTTGCACTCAGAATGATGTACCCGACATTATACCTGGAAAATTTCAGTACTAATGAAAACGATGCTACTCTCGGGACGGGTGTCGGGCTGGCCATGCAGTTTTCTGATCCATTACAGGAATGGATGTTCTACGCAGAAGGACTCGTACAGAAGAGTAATTTCTGGGGGGAGATCGGTGGGCAGTGGGGTGGTTTCATTTTGAAGCCGACTGTTTCGGCGTCCAGCCGACCAACTACCGTCAACGCGATCGTGTATGAAGGAGACATTGAAACTGAGCGCCGTGTGATTCGGCACCGGAAAGAAGTGTCGATAGGAGTCACATTGCCCATCACTATTACAGACAATGTGTACCGGACATCCTTTAATTCTGCGTTAAACCTGAGCCTGCGTAATGAGGTATTTCTGGATGATAATCTGAACTCTATTTCAGATGAAACGAGCCGCTTAACGCTGTCACACGGATGGTCTTATCGTTGGCGGATTCAGCAAAATCGACGCGATCTTGCGCCAAATTCGGGAGTGGTTTTTCGCGGCTTCGGCGATACCGATCTGATAGTCAGCGACCTCGATTCTGAACATGCGATCACAGGCTTAGTCGACGCTTATGTACCTCTTCTCACGCGATCCAATACGAGTTTTCAATTCAACGCGGGATTGCTGAATCAGAATTCACCGTCGGTTTTCAATCTGGATTTTTTTAAACCACGTGGCCGGGAAGATATATTCCTTTCCGCTGGAAGTTATGCCCGATATAGTGTTACCGTTCGGCAGCCGCTGCTGTTTGTTGATGACGGCTTCACACTGTTGCCAATCTTTTTTCAGGTCTTTTACGTTTATGGATTCGCAGATCATGTCCGGTCAATCTCAGGAGATGAACTGTCTTATTCCAGCCTGGGTGGCGGTGCGGGTGTTCGATTCAAAGTTTTCTATTTTTTCAATGTCGACTTTCGGGTGGAGGCAGCATATCTCCCGGATGAACAGGAGTGGCGAACCCGCAGCTGGATTAACAGCGTCCTGTACTGACAGGAGTCTGTCTGATTCGTGTATATCGGTTCGGATCGAACCGTCTGCACAGAGAGTCGTTCAAGCGCGTCAAAATAATGTCGATTCCTGCGAATGGAAAGATTAAAGTGCAAGGCGTGTAATTGTTACAGTATGGCACCCATGGAGGTGTCCGTATCTGAAAGCAATGAACTCGAGGTCGTTCAGGGCGACTCTAAATTTTACAGTTGTCATGTATGTGGCGATAATTGGCTATCTGTTCGCGAAAATGAAGCGGCAGGCGAGAGCCGGGTCACGTTTGTCCATCAAATGGGAATATCCCCAATTTTGAAGCGGATCGCTTTTTTCCAGCGGGATGACATCCTCCAAGACGCGACTGTCGATAAGTGGGAGTATTATTTTGATGACGAAGAGATCGATGAAACTGAGTGGCAGGAGAAACTCGAGAATCGGCGGCGTGTCCTAAAATCTATCTGCACGAACTGAGCCGGTATCGATCGTTCTAATGAAGGTGTATTGAGACGTTTCTGATTGCGCGATAAGCAGTTTCTGCGATAAGTCAAACCTCGCTTTCATTAGTGGCTTCAGATTGTCTGAATTAGTTGAATCGTCCATTGGTGCCGGCGAATTCGGCGAGGTAGACTTTGACCTCTCCTGGCCCATTTCAACTCTACTTTCATCCCCGAAAAAATAGAGTCTTGAAAACGAGCGAGCAGCATCAGATGGTTCCCCGTACCGGAGAACGAGGGAGTTGTTAATTTGCCGGCAACGTCTGGTTCATAGACGTAGAATCGAATATCTGTGCTGTTGGATTCAAAAATAGCATACCGGCCATGGAGTCTGATTTTCTTCGTGGGTCTGAATTCGAGTTCGTGGTACAGATGGAATCCGGATCCACGGGGAAGGCCTGAAATCGAAGAACGTGCAAGTTCACATCGAACTCTGACTCGCCATGAGGTGTTAATCGGCCTCAACAATTCAAAAGATATCCGACTGACCGAAAGCTCTGTCGATTTTTCGAATGACAGACGTGAATCGGGCAGGAAACTGTCCGTCGAAGTAAAATTTGCATCGTCACTGTCTC
>SMXK01000081.1 GCA_004356265.1 Bacteroidota bacterium | reverse complement strand
TTTCGCCCAGGCAGGCGGATTTGATGATTGTAGCCGGTTGGGTCTCTTACAAAATGTCCCATGCCATCCGGCGGGTGTGGGATCAGATGGCGGATCCTAAATGGTGCATCGCCATGGGCGCTTGCGCTTCGAGTGGAGGAATGCACCGGTGTTACGGCGTCGTTCAGGGCTGCGACAATTTTCTCCCGGTAGACGTATACGTCGCCGGGTGCCCGCCACGGCCAGAAGCCTTAATCCATGCATTGATGGATATTCAGGAGAAAATTCGGAATCAGTATACGATTGCAAAAGATTTCGAATTTGGAGAAGCCCGCGAAACGCCAAGTCCGGCCAAACCCCGGATCATCACTCCGGACGGCGACAAAATTTTCTCGCCCTCTGATTTGAATGACCAGGCCAGATAAATTTATGGAAAGCGAAAGCAAGAAATCCGTCGGCAATCCGACTCCGGCGACCCTCGCGTTCCACTTTTCACCCATTGGAACTCCTGAAGATCAACCGGAATCTGTAAATCCCCACGTCAAATCTACAGGCGAATGTGCGGGTGTCGTCGAAGCCCTGCGCGCCGAATTCGGTGAGGCGATTGAAGAAATCAGCGAATATGCAGGCGAAAAAACAGTCCGGATTACGCGAACCAAAATTCGGGCCGCATGTCAATTTTTGAAAGACCAGCAGGGGTTCACGTATTTCGCAGACCTCGGCGGAATCGACCGGTTTACAGAAGAAAACAGGTATGAGGTCTTTTATAACCTCGTCTCCATGTCGGAAAAAAAGCGGATCAGACTCGTCACGCGCATTGACGAGGATGATCTGACCGTTGATTCAGTATGCGAGGTGTTTCGAGCAGCAAATTGGAACGAGCGGGAATGTTTCGACATGTTCGGCATCCGCTTTAATGATCATCCGGACCTCAGACGCATGTTTATGCCTGAGGATTTTGAATATTATCCGCTCCGGAAAGAATTCCCTCTGTTGGGTGTGCCCGGATCACTTCCCCTTCCACCACAGAGCCCGGAAGCCGGACTCACCTTGGATCCTTTTCCAGCGGCACACGGCTCGAAACCTGCCACCAGTTTTGAGGAGGAGGAACGGACTGAGCTGCTGTAAAGCGCTTGATCTCACGTTATCATGAGCATTATCGAACAAGAAGACTTTGGCAAGACGTTCAGTTACTGGCCTCGCCACCAGGAGGCTCTATACGCGCGACTTGAAAGCAAACACTCGTGGCTGGACAATAAACATCGAAGTGCCGAAGATCGTATTGTCGATCCGCTGGACAACGAGATGGTCCTGAACATTGGCCCACAGCATCCGGCTACGCACGGTGTGCTCAGGTGCGCTGTGAAACTGGACGGGGAGACCATCGACAAATGTGTTCTGGATATCGGTTACCTGCACCGTGGTATTGAAAAAATTGCCGAGGCCAAGACCTATCAGGAGTTCATGCCTTACACAGACAGAATGGATTACCTGTCGCCATATGCCAATAACGTCGCGTGGTGCCTGGCAGTAGAGAAACTCGTGGGCATTGAAGCACCGAACCGGGCGCAATGGATTCGCACGATGATGTGTGAGGTAGCTCGAATTTCTTCGCATCTGTTATGGCTGGGCGTTGCCCTCATGGATGCCGGAGCGGTTTCTGTTTTCTTGTGGACTTTTCAGTATCGGGAAGACATTTATACAATTTTCGACGAGGTCACGGGCGCTCGCCTGACCGTTTCTCACTGTAGAATCGGAGGCGTTGCCAGCGATATTTCAGACACAGGACTGAACCTGATTTCTGATTTTATTGACCGTTTCGTCGTTACAATCGGAGAGTGGGAAAAACTCCTGAACCGAAATCGAATTTGGATTGACAGATGTAAAGATGTCGGTGTGTTATCTGCGGAGGAAGTCGTGGAATTCGGAATGACGGGTCCGAATCTCAGAGGATCCGGTGTGGCACATGATATTCGCATATTCGAACCGTACCTGAAATACGAAGAAGTTGATTTCAATATCCCGATCCGCACTGAGGGTGATTCGCTTGCCAGATATTTTGTCCGGATGGATGAAATGAAAGAGAGCATGAAGATCATCAGGCAGTGCATCGAAAAACTTCCCGCGGGCCCGATTCGGACAGACGATGCCAAACGCTCGTATCCTTCCAAGAACGAAGTGTATTACACAATGGAGGGCCTCATCCACGACTTCATGTATACGGATTCGGGTGTTTGCGCTCCAAAAGGAGCGGCGGCGTACCACGCCATCGAGGGGAGCAAAGGCGAGCTCGGATTTTACCTGCAGTCGGATGGAACCGGTACTCCATGGCGAGTCAAGATGAATTCCCCGAGCTTCAGCAACGTACAGGCCCTGGAATACATGATGGAGGGTTCTGCCATGGGTGATATGGTTGTACTCATTGGTACCATTGATCCCGTTCTCGGCGAGGCGGACAAGTAGACACAGATATGATTGAACTTCCCACTACGTCCGGTGACGGGCACACGAGCGAGACCTTCGTGCCCGTTTTTTCAAACGAGGAACTGGTTTTCACGACAGACGAAACGGCGCAGATCGAGCGATGGAAATCGCACTACCCCACCGTAGACGGCGCTATCATGCGTGTACTCTGGCTCGCTCAGGAAAAATTTGGATACCTCGCTCCGGAAGTGATTCGATTGTCGGCGGAAGCGACCGGCATTCCGTACGCGAAAGCGTATGGTGTGGCGACCTTTTACACGCAGTATTTCAAAAAGAAAAAGGGCAAACACGTTCTGGATGTATGCACATGCTTCACTTGCCAACTATGTGGTGGATATGACATACTGCACTATCTGGAAGAGAAACTGGGAATTAAGTCGGGCGAAACTACGTCCGATGGCGAGTTCACAATCCAACAGGCCGAGTGCCTTGGCGCCTGTGATGCTGCGCCCATGTTGCAAGTAACCAACGGCCGATATGTCATGCAGCTCACACCGGAAAAAATTGATGCGATGCTGGACGCTCTTCGAGACGGTAAATCACTCGAATTTGAATCCATGACGCTTCCTCAGGATGCCGATGAGATGGGCGGAAACAGACGTTCTGACACGCAAGCTGTTCTTGAAACCAAAGCACCGCCGATTGCCGAAACAATCCTATAGTATGGAAGCTAAAAAAGATAATTCAGGTCGAATAACGGACTGGCGCTCCTACGAGAGGGTTCTTCTACCGTCCATCAAGGATTTGCACCGCCTGGATGTGTACGAAGAAAACGGCGGTTATCAGGCGCTTCGTAAGGTACTGGTCTCGGACGACTGGACACCTGCCAAGGTTACCGACGAAGTCAAAGCGAGTGGACTTCGAGGGCGTGGAGGTGCAGGTTTTCCAACCGGATTAAAATGGTCGTTTATGCCGCCGGTTGACCCGGAAGTACCTCGATTTATATGCTGCAACGGTGACGAGAGCGAACCGGGTACCTTTAAAGACCGGCAGCTCCTGGAATACAATCCTCATTCGTTATTCGAAGGGATCTTGCTCGCCTGTTATGCCATATCTGCCGGGACAGCCTTTTTATACATCCGCGGTGAGTTTGCCGACTGGATTACCCACATCGAGGTCGAATTGGCCAAGTTATACGAAAAGGGATATGCGGGCAAAAACATTATGGGTTCGGACTTCTCCGTCGAGATCGTAATTCACAAAGGTGCGGGTGCGTACATCTGTGGCGAAGAATCCAGCCTGATGAATTCGCTTGAGGGAGAACGGGCCTATCCACGTGTCAAGCCGCCATTTCCTGCCCAGAAAGGAGTTTGGGGATACCCGACGACCATTAACAATGTGGAAACTCTTGCGGCGATCCCGACTATCTTGAATAAAGGCGGCGACTGGTTTGCTTCTGTAGGTGCCGAACGTCACCCCGGACCGGTGTTGTACGGCGTTTCCGGACACGTAAATCGGCCAGGTGTGTACGAGTATCCGACCGGTATTCTCATTACCGATCTGATCTACAAAGTAGCGGGCGGTATCCGTAACGGGAAAAAACTGAAGGCTATCGTTCCAGGCGGTTCGTCAACACCGATCCTGCGTGCAGACATGATTGAAGGCGTTCGGATGGATGCGGAATCGCTGAAAGAAGCCGGCTCCATGATGGGAACCGCGGGCATGCTCGTGATGGACGAAGACACCGATATTGTTGGCTTCCTGAGACGAATTACACATTTTTATCATCATGAAAGTTGCGGCCAGTGTACACCCTGTCGTGAAGGCACGGGTTGGTTGGAAGACATTGTCTCCCGCCTTGAACGAGGGGAAGGCCACTATCGTGATCTGGACTTATTAACTGACCTCTGTACACAAATGGAAGGCCGAACGGTCTGCGCCCTCGCAGATGCCGCTGCGTGGCCGGTTCGATACACCGTCGAACGTTTCAGAGACGAGTTTGAAGCCCGCTGTCGACCAAGCCTTGTACCGGCTGGCATTTCGATATAATCTGGCGTTTCCAATCATATTGCCTGACTCCATGGCTAAAGTAACAATAGACCATCAGACGTTCGAATTTGAGGGCAGCCCGATGGTGCTCCAGTTCTGTCTGGATAATGAGGTGGATGTGCCTCATTTCTGCTATCACCCCGCAATGTCAGCTCCTGCCAACTGCCGACAGTGCCTGATCGAAGTCGGAATGCCAGATCGTGATCGGGCTACAGGTCATGCCATACTGGATGAAGACGGAAACCCCGTCATTCAATTCATGCCGAAATTAATGACATCGTGTACCCAGCCCGCAGCGGATGGAATGGTTATTCGTACGCACCGTTCCAGCGATATTATTCGGAGAGCGCAGAAAGACAACCTTGAGTTTTTGCTCATCAACCACCCGCTTGATTGCCCAATTTGTGATCAGGCGGGCAATTGTCCGCTGCAGATACAAGCCTACAAGTTCGGCCCGGAGAGTTCTCGATTTGAATTTGAGAAATCACACAAACCCAAGCAGATTGAACTCGGCCCCAATGTAATGTTGGACGGTGAACGGTGCATTAACTGCACGCGGTGCACCCGATTTACGGATGAAATCTCTGAGAGCCATCAGCTTACAATCATTGAACGGGGCGTAGACAACTATCCAATGACGCCCCCGGGTGTGGTTTTCGACGAACCATATTCTATGAACGTGATCGACATCTGTCCGGTTGGTGCCCTCACGTCTCGTGATTTCCGGTTTAAGGCCCGCGTATGGGAGATGAGCAGTACGCCATCCATCACGACGACCAATGCGAAGGGTTCAAACTGTCACTACTGGGTCCAAGACAACCTGATCATGAAGGTGACACCGCGCACCAACATGTTTGTGAACGAGTATTGGCTGGCCGACGAAGACAGACTGGACTATCGCCGATTTAATGACAACCGGCCGAGTGGTCCGACTGTCGACGGGGATCCGGTGACATGGGACCTGGCCTACGAACACGCGAGGGGCCTGCTCGCCAAATGTGAAGGCGCAGAAATACTATTTGTTGGTTCGTCGTCTGCATGTGTGGAAGACAATTTCCTTCTTGGCAGGATGGCAGCATCGTTGGGTGCAGACACCCCGGTATTTGTCGAACACGCTGTCGAGGGTGCTGGTGACAACTGGCTCGTGACAGACGATAAAACGCCTAACAGGGAGGGCTGCCTTCGATTGGATATGCACCCTTTAACCGGTGAATCGCTTCGTTCCAGGCTTTCATCTGGCGAGATCAAAGTCTTATATGTGCTGGAAGAGGATCTGATCACGTCGGGGCTCTGCTCGGCCGAAGATCTTTCAGGTGTTCAGGTGATCGTGCATGACAATTCAATTTCGAATCAGCTGGTTGATCTTGCCGCGGTTACACTACCCGCTGCCATGATCGTGGAAACGGTCGGGACATACGTGAGTGAGAATGGATACGCACAGAAGTCGGTGCCAGCCAAAGCGATCAGGGCGGTCAACAGAACACTCATGATGTCGATCGGGAAAAGTCGGGCGGACATGCACGGAACGCCCTTTGACAAATGGCACCACGAAGAAAACCTGGTCGATTGCCTGCCCGGGTGGGTCTCCATTCCGGAAGTAGCACACGCTCTTGGTCAGGATCTCTCTTTTAAAGGGCCACGGCAGATTATTGAGGAATTGGCCGACTCAAATGAAGCTTTCGCAGGCCTCTCGTACGAGGGTATGGGTGAAATCGGTATTCAGCTGGAAGAAGTAGCAGCGACCGCTTAAAAGA
>SMXK01000080.1 GCA_004356265.1 Bacteroidota bacterium | reverse complement strand
AGCGGCCCGGGATCGGCGCAAGTCACTGTGAGGAGCATCCAGAATCCGCTGATCCGACGTGTATGCGTGTACCGTGGTCATGAAACCGTGCTTTACACCGAACGCGTCGTCTAACACTTTTACCATCGGCGCAAGACAGTTGGTGGTGCAGCTGGCATTGGAGATCACCGTTTCGGATCCCGTCAGAACGTCATCATTTACGCCCATTACAATCGTTGCATCCACGTCACCGGACCCGGGCGCAGAAATCACAACTCGTTTGGCACCACCGGCGATGTGTAAACTTGCTTTCTCTTTAGTCCGAAAAAACCCAGTAGATTCAATAACGGTATCAACTCCCAACTCACCCCAAGGTAGATCTGCCGGTTTTTTTTCTGATAATACCCGCAGCCGGTCTCCATTTACAATTAACTCGTCATCTTCAACCCGGATTTCACCGGGAAAATTACCATGAATCGAATCATACTTCAGAAGATGCGCCAGCGTATGTGCATCCGTTAAATCATTCACGGCGACAACGTCGAACGCGCCGCTGTTTTTTTCAACAATGGCTCTGAAAACAAGTCTGCCGATTCTGCCAAAGCCATTTATACCAATTCGAATTGCCATGTGTGTCTTGCTGATTTATGTGCTAACAGATGGGGAATTTCAGTTTCAGATGCCCGAACATCCCGCCCATATCAAAGATTCGTGAATGACGGATCAGTTCTGCACGGAAAACGTTGCTGTCCGATTAAAAAAGGGCTAATTTGCCCAGCTGTGCTGAAACAGGAACGAAACGCTGTGCTCGACGCAATCGTCGATTCTCAATATACTATGTCTACGCTTACTCCTACACGAAAAGTCTCTCGCCGTCACGAACTGCGCGAGGATAAAGTAATCACCTTTTCTACTCGTGTCCTCGACTACATCGAATTTAATAGGACGACCTCCTATTCCATATTTGCAGGGATTGTATTGGTCGTTGCCTTGGGATTGTATTGGTCTTACAATCAGGCTTCGGCAAATTCCCAGGCCACTGCTGAAATGTCGACGGCCGTCAGCCGCTACGAATCAGGTCAGTGGTCTGCTGCGCTTGACGGCGATATTTCGTTTACCGGACTGATCGAAATCTCTGAGGAATATGGCGGAACGAATGCTGGAAATCTGGCCACGTTTTACGCTGCTGACGCGTTTTTCCGCCTGGCGAATTTCAGCCGGGCCCTTACTTTTTTCGAGGACGTAACGAAGGATGCCAATTATGTTGGCGCAAGCGCGCTCGCCGGAGAGGCGGCGGTCCACGAGATTAACGGTGATTTTGAGAAAGCAGGGGACCTGTTTTTGAGAAGCGCGAACTTGTACACAAGCTCGATAGTCGGACCTGTGTATCTCCTGAACGCAGGTCGCGCGTACGAGAAAGGCGGACAATCAGACAAAGCCCGTCGTGCGTATGAGCAGGTACGAGCTGATTATCCTACGTCGATTCAGGCTCGCGACATAGACTTTTTCATTGGTCGCGCATCTGTAGGCAACTAACCGATCTGTCGATGGCGGTATCTACCATTCTGATTGTTGATGACGAAGCAAGCATTCGTCGCACGCTTCGGGAAATACTCGAACATGAGGACTATTCGGTCGATGAAGCCGAGGATGGGGAAGAGGCGCTCACAAAACTTCGGGCAAATCGATACGATGTCGTATTGCTTGATGTGAAAATGCCCAAGCGGGACGGCATGGAAGTGCTCCAGGTGATTTCTGAGGAGCAACGATCACTTCCCGTGGTGATGCTTTCGGGGCACGGAACGATAGAAACCGCCGTAGAAGCAACCAAACTGGGTGCTTTTGATTTTATTGAAAAGCCACCGGATCTGAACCGGCTCTTGCTTACCCTCCGGAATGCCCTGGATCGAGGGCAACTGGAAGTTGAAAACCGTCGGATGCGTCAGACGATTGTCGAGCGTGTCGAAGGAGAACTCACCCAGATTCTCGGTGAAAGTGATGCCATTCAGCACGTTAACGATACGATCGCACGCGTTGCGCCGACCGAGGCCCGCGTTTTAATCACGGGAGAGGCAGGTACCGGAAAAGAGTTGATCGCCAAATGGATCCATCGAAAATCCAGTCGTGCAGACGGCGCTGTCATAGAAGTGAACTGCGCAGCGATTCCTAGTGAGCTCATCGAAAGTGAGCTGTTCGGTCACGAAAAAGGTTCGTTTACGGGCGCAACTAAGCAGCGGCTTGGCAAATTTGAACAGGCTCATAACGGGACACTGTTTCTGGATGAAATCGGCGACATGAGTCTGAGCGCTCAGGCGAAAGTATTGCGCGCATTGCAGGAAAATAGGATCACGCGGGTGGGGGGAGACCGCAGCATTCCGGTCGATGTCCGTGTCATCTCCGCGACCAACAAGAATCTTCTTGAGCAGATTGAGAAACACGAGTTCCGGGAAGATTTATACCACAGGTTGAGTGTAATCCTTATTCACGCGCCACCGCTCAGAGATCGACGGGATGATATTCCCCTTATTACATCAGCCATAGCTGAACAAATTGCGCTTCGCAATGGATTGGAGCCCAGGACATTTGATAAGTCAGCGTTGTCGGGCTTAAAAAAATTCGAGTGGCGTGGAAACGTCCGGGAGTTACACAACGTGGTCGAGCGGCTCCTTATTCTGAGTGAAGGTGATTCTATTACGGCTGCTGACGTGGATCGATGGGCCAGCCCGCATGGCCATGAAACAAATCCGGTTCTGGGATTGATGGAGCAGTTCGATCAGTTCAGCGATTTCCGAGATATGGCGGAAAAGTTATTCATCGAAACGAAGCTCGGTATTCACGACTGGAATATCAGTAAAACAGCCGCTGCGATCGGCATACAGCGTTCACATCTTTATAATAAGATGGGTAAATACGAGATTCGTCGCGCCGATGAGTGATTCTATTTCGTCCATCAATTCGCCGCTTGTGTCAGTTCGGGGCTTATCACGGTCTTTTGAGACCGCTCAGGAAGAACGATTACACGTTCTGAACGACATAAATTTAGATATCGCCGAGGGTGAATTGGTCGCTATCGTTGGGGAAAGCGGGACAGGGAAAAGTACATTGTTACACCTGCTCGGAGCGTTAGACAGGCCGGACACCGGAACCGTTAAGTACCGGGGTAGAAACATTTTCGATCGCTCGGACGAGGAATTGTCCAGATTCAGAAACCAGAATGTTGGATTCGTATTCCAGTTTCATCATTTATTGCCCGAGTTTTCTGCTCTCGAAAATGTGATGATGCCGGCATTGATAGCCAAAACGTCGGCGGCAGAGGCGAAGGAGCGTGCGAACGAATTGCTGAGCAATTTCGGACTGCAAGATCGGTTGGAGCACAGGCCGGGGGAATTGTCCGGTGGTGAGCGGCAACGAGTCGCCATTGCGCGAGCAATGATGAATCAGCCTGACGTTCTATTGGCAGATGAGCCGACCGGCAACCTGGATAAAAAGACAGCAGATTCATTGCACACCGTAATAGTTTCCCTCGCGCATGATTCGAAACAAACAGTGATCGTGGTTACACACAATCCGGAATTTGCGGCGCTCGCCGATCGAATTGTGAGGTTGGAGTCCGGGGTTCTTGTCGAAGAAAGCCTGGCCCAAGAATGAATCTGCTCACCGCCATACGGACGTTTTTCACTGCCGGACAGGGTGTATTTCGGGGAATGAAGGATGCGTCGGAAGATTCGAATCCGATCGAGCTCTTCAAGGACTGGTTTGAGACTGCTGAAAAATCCGGGATAATACTGCCCGAAGCGATGTCGCTGGCGACTTCTACGCCTGACGGGCATCCATCGCTCAGAACGGTACTTTTAAAATCGTTCGACGAGGACGGATTCGTTTTTTACACAAACTACGAGAGCAGAAAGGCCCGCGAACTGATTGAAAACCCGCAGGCGTCTATTCTAATTCACTGGGCGGTTCTGCACCGGCAAGTTCGAATTGAAGGGCCGGTTGAGCGCGTATCCGATGCCGAATCGGACACTTATTTCGCTTCGCGAAGCAGAGGGAGCCAGATCGGTGCATGGGCATCCATGCAGAGTAAAATGTTGGGCTCGAGGGAGATTCTTGAGAACAGGGTGAAAGAGGCCGATAAGAAGTTTGCAGGCCAGGCTGTCCCAAGACCGGAGCATTGGGGGGGCTTCCGCATTCGACCGGAACGCATTGAATTCTGGCAAGGAAAGGCGGACCGGCTGCACGACAGATTTATTTATTCCCGGGAAACTGGCGCCTGGCGTGGGTCCCGATATTATCCCTGAGAAAATGGACAGGTTGGCCCGTTATTTGTTTTTGATCGTTCTTTTAGTACCAGCGTCTACAACGGGTGCCGCCCCGATCGAATTAGCCCCGGTGATTATCGGGGAAACCGCGGACGGCGACGACCCGCACGTAACCTACGAAATCAGTTTTCCAGGCCTGAAGCACCACGAAGCTGAAGTAGAAGTCCGGTTTTCCGGCCTCACGGTCGGACAAACGCTGGAGGTTCGAATGAGTAGGACCTCACCGGGACGATATGCACTGCACGAATTTGCGAAAAACGTGCATGGTGTTCGGGCGTATGATGGAGAAGGAAATGTGCTCCCCATCGAGCACATTAATCCCCATCAGTGGGACGTTTCGGGGCACGATGGAACCGTCTTGTTTACGTATACACTTTTCGCAGATATGGCGGACGGTACGTATAGCGCCATTGATATGACGCACGTGCATCTCAATATGCCAGCGACATTCATGTGGGCACGCGGTATGGAAGATGCACCCATCGATGTGTCATTCAACGTCCCGGAATCGGATTGGAAGATCGCCACCCAGTTATTTGAAACCGGAGATAAATATTCGTTCCATGCCCCTGATCTCCATTATTTTCTCGATTCACCCACCGAGATTTCAGACTACGATTTACGCACATGGGAGGTAGACAACCGCCAGGGAGGAACGTCAGAGATTCGCCTGGCGGTTCATCATGAAGGGACGCCAGAGGTCATGGACGCGTTCACTGAGAGTATCAAAAAGATTGTTGAAGTGCAGTACGACGTCTTTGGAGGGCCGCCGGAATATGACGACAACACCTACACGTTTTTAGTGGACTACCTGCCGCATGTGAGCGGAGACGGCATGGAGCACCGAAATTCGACTTACGTGACCGGTACCAGACCGCTGGCCGCAGACGGGCGCACTAATCTCGGAACAATGGCGCACGAATTTTTTCATCAATGGAACGTGGAACGCATCCGGCCGGAGTCGCTGGAGCCGTTTTCATACGAGACGGAAAGCCCGTCTGATGACTTGTGGTTTGCGGAAGGCGTGACCAGTTATTACACAGGCCTGTCCATCCGCCGGGCGGGGTTGCTTTCGAACGAACAATATGCATCCGAACTTTCGTCTACGATAAACAGCGTCGTGAATTCACCGGGCCGGAAATTGTACAGCGCTGAAGAAATGAGTCGTCAGGCGCCGTTCATGGATCGGGCTTCGTCGTGGGATCGAACGAATACCGCAAATACGTTTCTGTCCTATTATACGTGGGGAAGTGCAATTGGCCTGGCGCTGGACCTCTCGCTTCGATCTGAGTTCAATGTGACATTGGATCATTTTATGCGGCGCATGTGGAAGAATCACGGAGAGAACGAACTTCCGTATACGAGTGCCGACCTGAAAAAAGAGCTGACAGAATTAACGGGTTCGGCATCGTTCACGAGATCATTCTTTTCCGATTATATCGAAGGCAATGACGTCGCTGACTACAAATCATTGCTACATAACGCAGGTTTTTTGGTGCGTCAGAATAATCCGGACGGGGTTCTTCTCGGGATGGATTTCGAGGATATAGACTCAAATGTAATTGTGTCTGCGGCGCCGACGAAAGGAACGTCATTCTACGAAAGTGGACTGGACTTGGGTGATCGCCTGGTTTCGTTAGACGGGCACGGGGTGACTACAGCTGAACGAACCCGTGCTTATCTCCAGGGTAAAAACCCGGGCGATATCGTCACGGTCGAATTCGTCCACCGAGGCCGGGCAATTCGAGAGAACGTGTTACTGTTATTCGATCCTACCCTCGAAGTGGTCCCGTTTGAGTTGGCAGGAATGGAGCTAACAGGAAAGATCCGGAAATTCAGAGCAGAATGGCTGGACAGATAGGTGAACATCGCGCATCAAATAGCGTCTAAGCGATCCTTGTTTTTTTTGACCACGCGCGTCTTCGCGAATGCCCGCTTCTATCGTTTCTGTCCTACGGGACGCCCAGAACATCGTAATTTCAACCCATTCCCGGCCCGATGGTGATGCCATCGGTTCACAACTGGGGCTTGGATTGTACCTTCAGGCGCAGGGCAAAGATGTGACATTTCTGAATTCTGATCCTGCTCCGTACAACATGGAATGGCTGGTCGGTGCGGATCAGATTCAAATTTATGACGGTTCGTTAGCGCAGCTGGAAGTCCTTCAGGCTGCTGATGTACTTGTTGTGGTGGACACAAATACGGTAGGCCGACTGGGCGAAGTCGGGAAAAGTATCCGAAATGCTCCCGGCGAAAAAGTCATCATCGACCACCACACTGATCCCGAGACGTGGTTTGATCACACATGGATTCGGGAGACCGCTTCTTCGGCGGCTGAACTGGTGTATGAAATTATCCAGGAGTGGGATTCATCGATGCTGTCGGCCGACGCGGCTCAGGCTTTGTATGTGGCCATCATGACCGATACAGGCTCGTTTCGGTTCAGCAACGTATCGGCCGGATTGCATCGCACGGTTGCCGACCTGATTGAACATGGTAAGTTGGATGTCTCGAAGGTGTACGGTGAAGTGTATGAAAAACGGTCTGCCGATGCCATTCAACTTTTGAGTAAAGTGTTGTCAACCATGAAGATGTGGTATGATGGGCAGGTCGGGACGATGGGCATTTCTCGTCGGATGTTACAGGATATCGGGGCGTCGACAGGTGAGGCCGAAGGATTTGTCAACCATCTTTTGACCATAGAAACGGTCCGCGCTGCGGTCATGTTCACGGAGACGGCCCGTGGCACAAAGGCCAGCTTCCGGTCCAAAGAAGATTTTGAAGTACATAAATGGGCTGCGTCCTTCGGCGGTGGTGGACACCGGTATGCAGCAGGTGCGTTCCTTAAAGATGATCTTGATGACGCCGTGCGGAAGGTTATGGCCGCGGCGCCCAAATATTTACCGCTGGCTGATGACGCCGAAGGAAGTGATTCAGGTGCCACTTCTCAAGACGGCGAACTGAACGATGAAGATGCTGCATATCTCGAATCACTACAAAAATTGCAAAAAAAATTCAGATCAATATGAAAGTTTCGGTCTCGACGATAGCCATGTCAGAATTGGATGTGGATGTACTTCTTCTGCCTCTGACCGAGGAAGATGTGGAAGATGGATTGTCTGATATTACGGCGCAGTTTGGCTCGGCGATGGAGCGTATTGCTCTGGATTTTACAGGCGAATTCGGGCAGACCGTGCTCTT
>SMXK01000079.1 GCA_004356265.1 Bacteroidota bacterium | reverse complement strand
CATGAGGTCGCAGTCGTTTGCGCCCACCGCTGGGCGGCTTCACCAAGGGCAACAATGTATACCTCCGTTTTCGTTTCTACCTGCAGGTCTGCACCGGCGGCCTCCATGGCCATGAATAACCGTTCAAATCCGGCGGCAAATCCGATGGCCGGAATGGGTTTCTTGCTCCCGATATCCATCGAAAGGAGATCATACCGTCCGCCTCCAGCGAGCGCGCTTTGTGCACCCAATATGTCGCTTTCGAGTTCAAATGTCGTGCGTGAATAGTAGTCCAAACCGCGTACCAACATAGGGTCCTCCTCGTACGGTAGCCCCAGATCCGTCAGCCGGGATTTGACTTCTTCGAAGTGTGCGATGCTTTCCTCATCCAAAAAATCAGGAAGTCTGGGAGCGTTTTTCAGCAGTGCAATTTCGACTTCGTTTTTGGTATCTAATATTCTGAGTGGATTCGTCTCTAATCTATTTCTGCTCGTTTCACTCAACTGATCTTTAAGCGGTAGAAAATATTCAACAAGCGCTTTTCGATACTTCGGCCTGCTGTGTTCATCGCCGAGAGAATTGATTCGGAGGCGTGCTTCCGTGATTCCCAGAACGGAGTAAATCTGCATCATGACGGCAATGGCTTCAACATCAGATGCCGGCTCATCTGCTCCGATCAACTCAACGCCGAACTGATGAAATTGTCTGTAGCGACCCTTCTGAGGCCGTTCCGCTCTGAAACAGGGCCCGATGTAATACAATTTCTGCACTCCACCACGCTGATCCAGACTATGCTGTAAATACGATCGCATCACGGGGGCAGTAATCTCCGGCCTCAATACATACCTGTTCTTACCACGTTCGAACGCGAACATTTCTTTCGAGACAATATCTGTATCCTGACCGATGCCCCTTGCTATTAATTCTGTTGTCTCGAGGATCGGCGTTCGAATTTCCCTGAATCCGTATAGCTCCATCACCTCCCGGATACGACTCTCAACTCGTGTCCAGACAGAGGATCCGGGTATTATTGAACCGTCTACCGTATACGATTCGGGTAGAATATCAAAAGTGCCGGTAATGGTCCGAAATCCGCTGCTCATTCGTTTTATTGTACGATCGCGATCAGAAATAATTTATCCGGTGACGCCGACCGCGCTGGTGTGTCTCAACTCGAGTTAGAGAGGTTAGATTCTTTACTCGAGAGAATTTCCAGTAGCTCGGTTGGCGTCGCAGCAGAAAGTAACTCTGAGACAAATCGTTCACTGTTCATCATGCGTGAGATCCTGCTCAGGATTCGTATATGTTCCGATTGTGAGTCTGGTGCTCCGACCAACAGAAAAATGATTTGAACGGGCTTCTCATCGATGGAATCGAACGGAATCGGAGACGCAATAGTCGCAAGTGCGGCCACGGTTGCCGACACGGCAGATGATTTAGCATGGGGTAAAGCGATCCCTTTTCCGACTCCAGTCGACATCAGTTTTTCTCGGTCCAGGACAGCCTTTCTGACTGCGTCCAGATCAGTGACCGCATCAGAGTCACTTAACAAATCGACGATCCTCGAGATCACGTCCTCCTTCTCACCGGCCTTGAGTCCGACAGCGATTACATCATTTGAAAGTAGGTTGGAGATCTGCATGTTCAGGTCGAAAACTATTCTTAAAACGCCCTCTGTAACGGGTCGCCAATCTACTGCCAAATCGTTCTCCACACCACAAATTTCTGTCGGCATCGCAACTCGTTTAGAAATTCAACATAGGAGTAAGGGGAATCCATTTAAAATTGATCTACAGTACCCACACGTTCAATTACATGCTGCATATCGGGCGGAATTGGAGCCTCAAATTTCATTTCTTCTCCAGACGATGGATGAACAAAACCGAGTGCGAAGGCATGTAATGCCTGCCTCGGAAGTCTCGCGAATAGGTTCATATAAAAAGACCGACGAGATCCGTGTTCCGTTCCGAATCGGATCCTGTCGCCCCCATACGTGGTGTCGCCGAAAACCGGATGACCAATCTGAAGTGCGTGAATGCGTATCTGGTGTGTCCGTCCGGTTTCAAGTCTGAATTCCACGAGCGCGGTGTATCCGAATGCCTCTATCACGTCATAATGTGTTATCGCGAGTTTACCTGACTCTTCCGGGACGGTTGCCATTCGCCGTCTGTCGCGGGGATCTCTCCCCAGATACGATTCAACGGTACCCGAGGCGGGATCCGGAATACCCCATACCAGAGCCCTGTATCTCCTGAATATGGTCCTGTCTGCGAACTGTTTTGCCAGACGGGCGTGGGCTACATCATTTTTAGCGACCAGCAGCAGTCCCGTGGTATCTTTGTCCAGACGGTGTACAATTCCCGGTCGCAACCCAGGTCGGCCGATGCCAGGCGTACTTGCGTTCAAAATCGACAATCCCAAATCATCATCGGAGAAATCGTCCGGCAGCCCGGTTTCTAATGATATCGGTTGAGCGCGTACATGATGAAGAAGTGCGTTTACAAGCGTGCCGTCTCGATTACCGTACCCGGGATGTACCACCATTCCGGCGGGCTTGTTTACGATAATCAAATCGTCGTCTTCATACGTAATATCCAGCGGAATATCCTGGGGCAGGATTTCGATGGGTGGCGGTCTGAGAATGGTACAATCGATTCGATCTCCTGCCTGTACACGATATGATGGTCGTTTCAGAACGGAGTCGTTCAACACAACTCGGCCTTCCTTGATACCAGCCTGGACTTTGGAACGGGTCGCATTTTGTATATGCGACGTCAAATACACGTCGAGCCGTGCATCATCCTTGTAACCAGGCGGCACCTCGAACTGGACCAGCGTCTCCTGTTTTTCCGGTTCAGACATTCGTTTTTGTACAGAGTTTTTGACCAGTTGGCCGAAAATAAAATATAGCGTAACCGTAACTTTCGTGGGTATTTCCCGTCTTTCTACATATCAGATGATGGTGGCAAGTTCACAAGAACCCGCCTCTGATGGATAGCACCTCTAGTAAGCCCGGTTTCGGTGGGGAAGCCGGGTTTATTTTTTTTGTCCGGTCTTAATATAATATCCCCCAGGCAGCCGACGCACAAGACCCGCATTTTCCAGACGGAGAAGCCCTAGAGGTCCGTTGTCGTGTCGCGTCAACTCATTCACGTGCACGGCTTTTGCGGAAAGCACCTCCAGAACTCTGCTTGACTCGCCCGAACTGATGCGTCTCCCACGGGTGCGCTCAGACCGTTCTCGACCGACGAGAACCTGCTCCGAAGGAGATTTCAGTTCGGTAACACTGTCTTTTAAGTTTTTCTGCGATATTGATTTACGGCCGATCAGTGTATTGACCTCGCTCAACACTTCGTCTACGGTTAGGACCATTCCAGCTTCTCCGGACCGGATAAGATTGTTTGTACCCCGGGAGGCCGCACTGGAAGCATCGCCGGGAAAAGCGAACACCTCTCGATTTTGATCAAGTGCCAGCCGCCCGGTAATAAGGGCTCCACCCTTTTCATACGCCTCTATGATAACGGTAGCTACGGACAGACCGGAAATAATTCGATTCCTTCTCGGGAAATGACCTGGTTTAGCACCGGTGTGAAGCGGAAATTCCGATACGATGGCCCCGGACTCAAGAATCCTCTCCGATAGTCCACGATGAGTATATGGATACATCCTGAGCAGACCGGAGCCCAAAACAGCCACCGTCCGGCCTCCCGCATCAAGCGCACCTCGGTGTGCTTCGGAGTCAATCCCGTACGCAAGGCCCGAAACCACTGTATACCCTTCCGCAGCAAGTGCATATCCAAGATCGTACGCCGATTTCCTACCTCCCGGCGTAGCCTTTCGCGTTCCTACTACCGAGACCATCGCCTGCTCCAGCGCACAATGATCTCCGCTGACCCACAAGAGTGGGGGTGGCACAGAAAGCGTAGTAAGTGACCGGGGGTATCCCCGTTCACCTCTTAACACCAGTCTTGCGCCCCGTTTGTAAACAGTCTCGAGATCCGACCAAAATCGAGAGGATGCAAAATACGCAGGATGATGCGTGGTGAGTATAGTGCACAAATTCCTTCCGATTCCCCGAATCCGAGCGATTTCAGATGCTGACGTGGATAAGATCTCGCTCGCCGAATCAAATTTGTCGACCAATTTGTTCAGCCGCAGATCCCCGAATCCGGGGCAATCCAGCAAAATCAGCCGCGCGCCTAATTCGAGAGGTGCGGGAGTTATTCTGTCCAGAAGCTCGACAACTTCATCGGACAAATTAAGTCTCCGCATCACCCTGCGCTGCATCGTTTTTCGTCTCAATCGAATGACCTTCCTTTCTGAATCTCTCGCCACATGTGCTCTTTCAGGGAATCAAGCTCAAGGTGCGCGGCAGCACTGAACGACACAACCGATTCTTCAGGATCTATGGATTGCCGGGCATCTTCCAGAAATTCGTCTCGGATATCTGGTGGCAAGAGATCGGTTTTTGATAATCCGATAATTCTCGGCTTCGTTAATAATCGCGGATTGTATTTTTCTAGTTCGCTGAGCAGAGTCCGGTATTCGGAGCCCACATCGTGTGAATCCACCGGAATCATAATCAGTAACACCGCATTGCGCTCGATATGCTTCAGAAACTGAATGCCGAGTCCCTTGCCTTCGTGCGCCCCTTCGATAATCCCGGGTATGTCCGCAATTACAAATGATCGGTATTCGCCGAGCGACACGACACCGAGCGATGGCACAAGGGTTGTAAATGGATAGTCTGCAACCTTGGGGGTAGCAGCGGACAACGTCGAAACCAGTGTGCTTTTTCCTGCATTCGGAAATCCGACAAGACCAACATCTGCAAGCAGCTTCAATTCGAGAGTAACATTGCGTTCTTCACCGTCTTCTCCCGGTTGCGAAAATCGGGGAGTCTGACGCGTCGCCGATTTAAAAAACGAATTGCCTTTCCCACCGCGCCCGCCTTTAGCAACTACGTACTCATCACCGGAATTCAACAGTTCCCTTAACGTGTCGCCCGAGTCGGAGTCATTTATTATCGTGCCCGGTGGAACGCCCAGAATTATATCGACTCCCTGTTTGCCTTGTTTGTGCGAACTGGATCCATTGTGACCGTTTTCGGCAAAGTGATGACGATTGTATCTAAGGTCCATTAAAGTGTACAGCTGAGACCGGACTTGAAATATTACGGACCCGCCCCGACCACCGTCACCACCGTCCGGGCCTCCACGCGGCGTATATTTTTCTCGTCGGAAAGAAACCGAACCGGCTCCGCCCTTCCCACTTCTTACAGCTATTGTTACGTAGTCAACAAATATCATAATTCTCGGAATCGTATGGATGCCCGCAAATTAAGGGACCCAACTTCGGTTCTTACTTTCATAGAGGACCTTCGACGGGAATTCGTTTCACGCCGAGCGAAAATAATGTCATCTTTCCCCCATGACTGAAGTAATAATTTATACAGACGGGTCGTGCAGTGGTAACCCGGGACCGGGAGGATGGGCTGCTATTCTGATGCACGACAACGATGAACGCGAAATTTCTGGGTCCGAGGCAGATACAACCAACAATCGAATGGAGCTTCAGGCGGTTGTAGAATCTCTTCGTGTACTGAAGAAACCATGCCGCGCACTGGTGCATACGGATAGCGCATACATCGCCAACGCCTTTAACGACGGATGGATAAATAACTGGATCAAGAGAGGCTGGAGAACCGCCGCAAAAAAACCGGTCAAGAATAAGGATTTGTGGATGGATTTACTGGCCGCCATGGACATCCACGACGTTAAATTTGTCAAAGTAAAAGGGCATTCAACCAACGTATTCAACAATAGAGTGGATGAACTGGCCGTTGCAGCGATGGAAAACGGCCGACGGTAGCGAGCCCTCCACGCGGTCAAGTCACGAAATTAACTTCCCGCGCCCGGACAACGCATTGATAAACAACTGTCTGAATGCTTCGGCCTCCGAGCGTTTTACCAGAACCTCTATTACCGTCAAATCGCCGTATTCGGTCGCCCCTACTTTGGCATCGAACTGCTGAATAGTAAACATGGCAGGCGACGTATCGGCGTAGTCGAAAGATATTTTGACAGATTCCCGGTGAGTGATGCGCTCTGTAGAAGCGGACCTCAGAACAGCCGCCGCCGCGTCACCGTAGGCCCGGATCAATCCGCCGGTACCCAATTTTGTACCTCCATAATATCGCGTGACGACGACTAATGTATCAGTAATCCCCGCGGACTCAATCTGGCGCAAAATCGGCACACCCGCCGTTCCGGAGGGTTCACCATCGTCACTGGACCTGTAAAGTTCTCCCGTTGGCCCAATTCGATATGCAGAACAGTGGTGTGTTGCATCATATTCTTTTTTCTTTAGAAGGGCTAGTTCGACTGATGCCTGTTCACGTGTCGTGACAGGAATCGCCCGTGATATAAATCTTGAGCCTTTTTCCTTTATCGATGCTTTTTCCCGTTCTAAAAGAATCACATAATGATCGTCGCCGGTGGAATGCAAGATGATAATAGACGTCTAATAAGAGGTGACCGACTGAATCTACGAAGATTCTCCTAAGTTGAAACGACTGCTGCACTGTCCCGTACCCGTCGTTCTGTATCTCTGCCAGAAACCAAACCAACCGATCCGGAAGGCGCATCTCCTGGAACTTAGCTAATACATGAATTTTTCAGCTCTGGCGATATCAATCGGATTGTTGTTAAGTCCGTCGGAATCGGGTGACAATACGAACAAAGGCGACAAAGATCGCGGCGGTGTGAATCGGCTCGAACAATCCGACGTAACGAGGACAAATCCAACGAGGACTGATCCGACAAACGCCGACCCGACCGGGGACGAGCTACGCGTTCTGAGGGCGCACAAGACAGACCGGGACATCGCCATCGATGGGATATTGGATGAGGAAGATTGGCAAACCGCTCCGTTTGCATCAGATTTTCTTCAGTCAGAGCCAGTAGAGGGTGCAGAGCCATCACAGCGGACAGAAGTTCGAATTTTGTACGGCAATAATTCAATCTACATCGGAGCGCGATTGTACGATGCCGAGCCTGATCAAATCTGGCAGACGCTTGGACGCCGCGACTCATTCAACAAAGCAGACTGGTTTACCGTCTCTATCGATGCCTATCTGAATAGAAAAGAGGCATACACTTTCGGAGTTAACGCCGCTGGTGTGCAGTTGGATGGCATCATATCCTCACGCGAGGTAAATACGTCCTGGAATGCAGTCTGGGAGTCATCTGTCAGGGTCACGAACGAAGGCTGGATTGCAGAAATAAGGATTCCTTATTCCATGCTCCGATTTTCGGCCGCAGAGGAACAGTCATGGGGAATTAATTTCAAGCGCATTATTCCCAGGACAAGCGAAACTCTCCAATGGGCACTGGTTCGCCGAACCGAGAGACAAAGTGGCATTGTCGCCCACTACGGTGAACTTCAGGGGCTTCAGCAATTACAGACCCGTCGAAACGTTCAGTTCACGCCTTATACCGTTTCGAGGATGCTGACACAAGAAGGCAATCCCGGACAAGTCGTAACCAATACCGAGGCAGATTTTGGCGCGGACCTGAAACTGGGCCTGAGTTCCAACATGACGCTTGATTTAACCGTTAATCCAGATTTCGGGCAGGTGGAGGCCGATCCTGCTCAGCTCAATCTTTCTGCATTTGAAACCTTCAATCGGGAACGGCGGCCATTTTTTGTTGAGGGTGCCCGGTCCTTCACATTTGATACGGGCATGGGCAGCGGGCTGTTGTATACGCGTCGAATAGGGTCAGCTGACCCCATCGTCGGCGCGACAAAATTATCCGGTCGAACGGACGGCGGGTTATCATTCGGCATTCTGGGAGCAGCAACCGGAGCGAATTTTAATCCAGATCGGTTCTATGGTTCGTCCCGGTTCCGGCAAGAGCTCGGACTGTACTCATTCATCGGGGGGATTTTCACTTTTTACAATCGAGATAGCCCGGGCTCAGTGCTAACATCCATGTCAGGAGGCACCGACTGGGATATCCGAATGAGCGATAACACGTACAAATTCAGTGGCTACGCAAGTGTAACAGACAGGAATTTCAGTGATACACCTGAGTTTTCTTCACGTGGTTTCGCCGCCTCCGGTGAAATTGAGCGCATACGGGGAGATCTAACCTATGGTCTGACAGTATCTGGCAGTGACGACGAGTTCAATCCGAACGACGTTGGTCGCGAAAGCGAGAATAACAAGCAACGTTTGTCAACCCGCTTCTCGTACCAGCTTAATGGCGGACAACCGTTTGGTCCATTCCAGCGAGCCAGCGGATGGTTCTGGACTTTTCATTCTCGCGCGTGGACCGACGGTCTGTACCGAGGCTCCGGATTTTACCTGCGTTCTGATTTGAACACTCGCGGATTTCAAAAAATAGAAATCTCTGCCAACGCGGATTATCTGTTTGGTGGGTACAATATTTACGAAACCCGCGGTCTGCTTCCCTGGCAAGCCCCGCGGAAGATGGAGGCGAGCATCAGTGTTGAAACGGATTCCCGACGGTTGTGGACCGTTGAGCCAAAAATCGAATATGAGATTACGGACCTCGGTGGAAATACACTGGAATTAAAGCTTAAAACCGACTGGGATGTAACCAACAGACTCGGTTTATCGGCATCTGTCAAGTTCAAACGAGAGAATAATGTTACTGCATGGGCGTCCAACGAGACTTTTTCTCACGACTCCGGTAGTTGGAAGATTGGAGAATTCAGTGGCAATCCGTCCGAGTTATCTTACGGGGAATACGTGCCAGTTCAAACTGCTACAAACCTCTCGTCGGTGTTTGCCGGAATGAATCCGTACGAAGGAACGGATGAATATTACGTATCGGTATTTGGGGAGCGAGACACGGAAGTCGTGGATTTTACCCTGCGTGGAAATATTACGTTCTCCCCGAATCTCTCGCTTCAGGTATACGGTCAGTTATTTACCGCGAAGGGCTATTATGAGGATTTTTCAATCCTTGCCAATCCGGATACGCTGGTACCGGTAGACAATTATGCGAAGCGAAGAGAGTTTTCAACGACTTCATTTCAGACCAACACCGTACTTCGTTGGGAATATCGCCCTGGCTCCACATTATATATAGTGTGGACGCACGCAAGAGTTGACAGCTTCAAGCTGGATCCGCTGGATAACGTAACCGCGTCTGGATTCCAGGACGGCACTTTATCGCAGATCGGAAACGCTTTCTCTGTCTTTCCCGATAACGTATTTCTTGTCAAGCTGAACTACACTTTCCTTCGTTAGGGCGGAGAGCGTAAAAAGCTGTCGTGGCCCTCGTTAGAGCGAACGTAAGAAGCTGTCGTGGCCCTGATTTTTTAATCGCCGCTGCGCAACACGTGCATCCGCTTCGACAGAAAAACGGCTGTAGTAAACACGAAACTGCTCTCTGCCTTTCACCGTGACGGGGGCCACCCAGCTGCCGGTCACATCACCAGAAAAATCGCTGGCCGCGCGACGCGTTGAAAAAACACCGAGTTGTAATGTTAACTTCTTTTCCGGCTCAGATGCTTTTACTGCCTCGCGTCTCGTCGCGTCTCTCTTGTCGGTGTTCAGAATAATACGCTCGGCTCTCAATTCATCCTCGCGAACGCGTGATTCTTGTTTCTGTTTGGTCCGGAGCACCTCTTCCGGAGGACGAATAACTGTTAATCGCTGTCCGGATAACGGCTCCAACCGAATCATCTGAGTTTCATTCGGTGAAACGCCAAGGTGCCTGCCGGCCGCTTCCGACAAGTGAATAATGTGTTCGTCCGGTGAGGTTCTGTCGTTTATCCGCACTACGATAGTTTTCCCATTGTCGACCCGGGTTACTCGAACAAGGCTGTCGAATGGAAGGTCGTGCGAAGCCGCTGTCATCGACTCAGGATCATATCGTTCGCCGCTGGCGGTGAGCTGCCCGCGGAATCGGTATTCATTCCAGGAAGCATCTCCCTGCATGCCTGTCGCCTGTCCTGACGCCGTGCCAGGGTAAATCAAGATCAAAAAAACTAAGAAACCAAGTGCTCTCGTTACGCTCGAATGTGTTATTGTTGACATATCAATATGTGTCCGGGAGGAGCCGTATCTGCCAGTTCATTCACCAAACAGTGCCTGAATCAGCGTGTCAATCACGACCCTTCACCCATAAATGTGGATTCCTCGATGCTGGAAGCCGCAACGAAAGAACGATTCGCAACTTCCGCCCGTCTACAATACCAATCGTGTGCCAACGGGCGTTATTGCCCTTCGTACGCGAGAATGGCTTCGATCGATACATTCAGAGATCAAAAGAGGACATTTTTTCCGGCCAGACGGAAGATTGTCCGTGTTACCACCTTCACCGGTCCCGGAATTGAGTTTATCCCTGAACCTCGGTGACGAGCGTGATTTCTCTCAAAACACCAGATACGCGCAAACAGGATTCGAGATCACCATCAAATACACGCGCCTTTCCGCTAGAGTGCACGGTCCAGGCAAGGTTATCCGCGTCAGTGGCTGCGCATCCCGTAGCTTTCATCAATTGAAAAACCACATCATCGAACGAATGAACCTCGTCGTTAAATAGAACGACATACCAGGGACTCGATGTGAGTGTCTCGAGCTGGATTTCTTGTTCGAATTGATGCATGTCTATCCGGCTACTATTTCGATCTCAAAATCTTCCGTCACCGGATTGGCGAGTAGTTTCTCACAGGCATTTCTTGCGATAAGCTCGGCTGCCGCTTCTGTATCCGCTTCAATCTGGATTTCAATTGATTTTCCTATACGAACATGGTTGATATCGTCAAACCCCAGCTGGGACAACGCGTGGTGCGTAGCCTTCCCCTGCGGGTCAAGAATGGAGCGACGAAGAGAAACGTTGATTTGAGCTTTATACATGGGTTGGTTCTACAACGATTGTATGCAGTGGAGAATTTGAAATGGATCGATTGAACGCTCGGCAGCAATTCCGGGTCCTGGCTGACACAATCTCAACGCGGTAAAATTAATCGAGATCGTCGGTGTCAGGACTGAAATTTTCGGGATCTGCGCTGGCGACCGCACGCGCAAAAAGATATACGGCCCGGCCGATACCGATGAAAATATATGCGGACAACACGATCAGAAGACCCAGTTCTCTGAATACCAGAAGTAATATGGCTGCTCCAGTGAATAATATTGCTTTCACGGCGTGTCGACGCATGTACTGAGCAGAAGGTGTTGGAACGCTGTCGAATGTAATGGTAGAAAGCATCAGCCCGGACAACACCACTACAACTGGAATCAGAAGTGGTAGTCTGCCAGGTTCGAGTGGCTCCAGAAACGCCAGGTTTTCGCTGTTTAAAATTATCGCAACGATCGCAAATGCCTGGGCTGGAATCGGCAATCCGTCAAAATGATCAGATTTATCTCCGTCAAAACTCACATTGAATTTCGCCAGTCGGACGGCTCCGCATATGGCTGGTAGAGAAGACACTATCAGGCCCGGAATACCGTACGCCGAGAGACCGAAAACGTACATCATCAGGGATGGTGCTACGCCGAAAGAAACGATGTCGGACAACGAGTCAAGCTCAACCCCGAATAAACTGGTTCCGTTCGTCAACCGCGCCATCATTCCATCGAGCAGATCGAAAAAGCCCGCTAAGATTATTAACCACGCCGCGGAAATAAAGTCGTTCTCCAGGATCTGGATTATCGACAAAAAACCGCAGAACAGGTTCATCAGCGTGAAAAATGACGGCACTGCATTTCGGGGAATTCGTCTACGCGGAACGTCACCCCGCGACGCACGATAAGCTGCGATCCTTCCCCGGATGCGTTTCTGTTTAGCCCCCGGCTTACTGGCTGGTCTCCGAAATTTTCCCTTCATATAATTATTGTGAGGTGAACGTGCCAAGAATTGATTCGCCACCAACGACCTTGTCGCCAACAGAAACATGAATCTGGAAATCGAGGGGAATCAGAATATCCATTCTCGACCCGAATTTAACAATTCCGAACCTGTCTCCGGCCCGCACCTGATCACCCACTTTTACATCATACACTATACGGCGCGCCACCGCTCCGGCTATCTGCTTGAACAATACCTTTACGCCACTGGTATGGACCATTCCAATCTCACTGCGTTCATTGAGTTCACTCGCCTTTTCATGCCAGGCTACCAGGTAATCTCCCGGAATGTACCGCACGAACTCGATAGTCCCGGTCGCAGGAATTCGGTTCACGTGAACGTTTAAAGGCGATAGAAATATGGATAATTTGCGAACGCGGCCCTCGTGAAAAATCGGATCGTCGACTTCTTCCAACAGAATCACTTTCCCATCTGCCGGCGCTAATAACAAATTGTCCGAATTCGCAGGGGGAGTCCTCGCCGGATCCCGGAAAAAGTAGAACGTAAAAAGCACCACGAAAATAGCCAGAGTCCACAATATGTAACCCCAGGGGCCACCAAACTGAACAGCACCCCACACCAGAAGTCCTCCTAGTCCAACTGCACCAAGCATGACTGCATATCCTTCACGGGCGAACATAAATTTCTGAGATTAAGCGGATTATGGGCGGATGATGTTTTACAAGAAACACCAAAATACCTGTTTCGTAGCACAGCCGCACAAAGATTTTCGACCCTTTCCAAAAGCAGACACGAAAACGTAATTCCAGCATGAGCAGTGTTTCAATACATACACTGGGTTGTAAGCTGAATTACGCCGAGTCCGGTGCGTTGTCGGATGAATTTCGGCGCCGACAGTTTGACATCGTTCCATACGGGCAAGCGTCTGATGTAACGGTAATAAATACGTGTTCTGTTACAGAAGAGGCCGATCGAAAATGCAGGCAGGCCATACGTCGGGCGATGCGGCTGAATCCCGATACGTATATCGTTGTAACGGGTTGTTATGCTCAGTTACAGCCGGATAACATCGCTGCCATTCCCGGTGTTGACAGTGTCCTGGGATCTGCAGAAAAATTCCGTCTCTTCGACCTCATTTCGGATTTTGAGAAGCGCGAGCAAACACAGATACACGTTTCCTGTATCGACGAAGCCACTGAATTCGGGCCTGCGTTTGCCTCCGGCGATCGCACTCGCGCATTCCTGAAAATTCAGGACGGCTGTGACTATTCGTGTTCTTTTTGCACGATCCCCATGGCCCGCGGCCGGAGTCGATCAGCGAAAATAACTCAAATTGTAGCGCAAGCCTTAGAAATTGTTGACCGGGGCTTTCGGGAAATTGTCTTGAGCGGCGTTAATATCGGACTGTTCGGAGAGGACACCGGCGAATCTCTGATTGAATTATTGCGAGCCCTGGACAGCGTCACCGGTATTGAGAGGTTTCGAATATCGTCCATCGAGCCCAATTTGCTGACCGACGAGATCATTGATTTCGTTGCTGAATCGAGGGCTTTCGTCCCTCATTTCCACATGCCCCTTCAGAGCGGTGACGATGAGATTCTGGGCAAGATGCGCCGGCGTTACAAACGGGAGCGTTATGCCGATCGAATTGCAAAAATCAGATCGGTAATGCCCGACGCTTGTATTGGTGTCGATATTATTGTTGGTTTCCCGGACGAGACCGATGCACATTTCATGCGAACGTTTACCTTTCTCGAAGAATTACCTGTCTCGTATTTACATGTGTTCACATATTCCGAGCGTCCAAACACCGTTGCCGTGGACCTCGTAGAGTCTGGGGCTGCTACGCCGATCCAAAAAGTCATTCGCGGAAATCGAAATGCGGCGCTTCGGCGGCTGTCTGAGTCCAAACGTACCCATTTCTACGAGAGTCAGCTGGGTACGCAGCGTACGGTATTGTGGGAAGACAGACAGAACAGATCCCAAACCGGTATGATGACCGGATTTACAGAAAATTACGTCAAGGTCGAGCGAGAAATCGACCCATCTCTGGTGAATCAAACAGAGCTCATTCGTCTGGTGGAAATGACGAGTTCCTCCACTGTCCGCGCCGAGCCGGCCTCGTTCGTGTCGCTTATCTAAACTGCCTGACCGGTTCTTTCGTGGACTTACTTCGACAAGTATAGATTTCGCATTTCGTAAGGGCGGCTGAAATGTTCGTCCGTCAGCTCGTCTATGAAGGCGATAGACTCTCCTGTGGATTTCATCTCAGGACCTAACTCTTTCGCAACTTCCGGGAATTTATCCCAAGAGAAGACAGGCTCCTTGATGGCAAAACCTGTCAGGTTAGATTCCAGATCTCCGCGATCCCGGAAGTAAGAAATCTTTTTACCGAGCATCACCTGCGTGGCAATATTCGAGATCGGAATCCCTGTAGCTTTGGCCACGAAGGGTACTGTTCGCGATGCGCGCGGGTTAGCTTCGATCACGTATACCACGTCATCCTTTATTACGACCTGAATGTTTACCAGTCCAATGACATTCAGCCGAAGCGCAATCCTTATGGCGTACTCCTCTACAGCCTCAAGAATTTCATCTGGCATTGAAAATGGTGGCAGTACGGCCGTCGAATCTCCAGAGTGTACACCGGCTGGTTCGATATGCTGCATCATCCCCGTAATCCAAACATCTTCTCCATCACAAACCGAATCGACATCCATTTCGATCCCGTTCTCGAGGAATAAATCAAGCAGTATCTTATTGTTAGGCATCAGCTTCCATATGTCATTAACGTACTGCTCAACTTCTTCTTTGTTGATGGCAATACGCATGCCTTGACCACCTAATACATAACTCGGGCGAATCAGAATGGGGTACCCGATGCTCTCGGCTGCTTGAATGGCCTCGGCAACGGAAGTTGCCGTTCCATACGGCGGAAAAGGAATCCCCATTTCTTCCAGCATACCAGAAAACCGTCCGCGATCCTCGGCCAGGTCCATGTCGTCAGCCGAGGTACCTAAAATTCTGATACCCTCTTCATCCAGAAATTGAGACAGCTTGAGAGCTGTCTGGCCACCCATCTGAACGATGACTCCGTAAGGCTTCTCAAACTCGATGACGTCGAGGACACGCTCCCAGAATACCGGCTCGAAGTACAATTTATCTGCGATGTCGAAGTCCGTTGAAACGGTCTCCGGATTGCAGTTGATCATGATGGTTTCGTACCCGAGATGTTTCGAAGCAAGTACTGCGTGAACACATGAATAGTCGAACTCAATTCCCTGTCCGATCCGATTGGGGCCGCTGCCAAGAATTATTACTTTTTTCCGGTCGGAAACGACGCTTTCATTCTCTGATTCGTACGACGAGTAAAAATAAGGTGTTTGTGCAGGAAACTCGCCGGCGCACGTATCAACGACCAGGAAGGAAGGCACTACACCCTGTTCTTTTCGGTGGTCCCGCACGACCTTTTCGGTGACGTCGCCACTAACCAGAAAAGAGATCTGTATGTCAGAAAAACCGTACCGTTTGACGGATCGCATAAATTCTGCGTCCATCTCAGCTAATGTCTTCGCTCGAATCGTTTCTTCGACATCCACGAGTTGTTTGATCTGGTGAAGAAACCAGGGATCCACCTTCGTAATGTCCGAAACCTCTTCAACCGACGCACCCAGTTTCAGAGCATTCCTGATCTGCAACGTCTGATCCCAGTAGGGCTTTTTAAGTCTGTCTCGAATTTCTGT
>SMXK01000078.1 GCA_004356265.1 Bacteroidota bacterium | reverse complement strand
TGAGGCTGAAGCCACCGCTAAAGAAGAAGCTGCACCGGAAGCCGAAGAAAAGGCAGACGACGAAGCAAAAAGCTGAGTCCTGCCCCTGAACTAAGATGGGGAAAAAAGGAAACAGTCTTCGGGAAATCGGCCGGTTGGGTAAACCTCACGGTGTTCACGGCGAGATTAATATGATTCCGGTGTCGCCGGACCTGGATCGCCTGCTCGGACTCGCATCGATCTATGTCGGTCCGGATGAAGAGTCGGCGGTACCGATGACGATTGTATCGTCACGAGTGCATCTGGCCAAGAAGGGGCAAACGCTCCTTCTGAGACTCAACGGCGTTTCTGATCGAGAAGCAGTGGGCTTTGAGAGGGGAAACCGTGTATTTGCCAGTGACGAGGATCTGCCCGATTTACGAGACCAGGAGTATTATTACTCTGATATCGTCGGGTTTCAAGCTGTATCTGAGACGGGAGAGGCTTTGGGGAAGGTAACGGACGTTCTGGATCGACCACCGCAAGATTTGCTGGTCATAAACGCGTTGAATGGCCAGGAAGTCTTCATCCCATTGGTCAACGAGTTTGTGCTCGTTGTAGATCAGGAGAAAAAGCAAGTAGTTCTCTCTTTAATCGAAGGAATGATTCAGGAGTCCCGCCTGTGAGAATCGATATCATATCAGCTCTGCCGAATATTTTGTCAGGTCCACTTGATCAAAGTATTATCAAGCGGGCAGCTGCGAACGATATCGTCGAAATCCACGTTCATGATCTTCGGGATTTCACGACCGATAAACATCGGCAGGTTGATGATTATCCGTACGGTGGGGGAGCCGGTATGGTTTTGACGCCTGAACCAATTTTTTCCTGTATCGGACACCTTCAGGAGCAGGCACTTGAACGCGGCCATCCGATCGATGAAATAATATATCTATCACCCGATGGTGAAAAATTGGATCAAGGAATCGCAAATGCGTTGTCTCTAAAGAACCATATTGTATTACTGGCGGGGCACTACAAAGGTGTCGATCAGCGGGTAAGAGACCGGCTGATAACCCGAGAGATTTCCATCGGTGATTACGTGTTAAGCGGTGGGGAACTCCCCGCGCTTGTTCTTGTTGACGCGTTGATTCGGCTGTTGCCAGGTGCGATAGGTGATGCTACATCGGCTCTTTCGGATTCGTTTCAGGACGAATTACTGGATGCGCCTTCGTACACGAGGCCGGCTGTGTTTGATGGAATGGAGGTCCCTGCAGTCCTGAGATCGGGAGATCACAAAGCCGTTGCAGAATGGCGGGAGTCAGAACGGTTAAAAAAAACACAGCACCGCCGACCGGATTTACTCGATCGACAAGATTAATTACGCTGTAGTTCTAAACGAATAACAGTTTTACTAAAAGTATAGCTCTGAAAGGGGTATTTAAGATGGCAACCGACTTAATCAATCTTGTCGAAACGACTCAGTATCGAGACGACATTCCTGAATTTAACGCTGGTGATACTGTAAACGTTCACGTACGAGTCATTGAAGGCGAGAAACAAAGAATCCAACAGTACCAGGGCGTAGTTATTGCGTTTAAAGGATCTGGATCGAGACGGACTTTCACCGTACGCAAGATTTCAAATGGCGTAGGCGTAGAGCGTATTTTTCCTCTTCACTCGCCGCGTCTGGCAAAAATCGAAATTATTCGCCTTGGTCAGGTTCGTAGAGCCAAGTTGTATTATTTGCGCGACAGAAAAGGGAAAGCAGCCCGAATCAAAGAACTCAGACGCTAGATCTGTAAAGGAGTTATTAATTCCTGTTTGATTTCGAGGCCGGCGGTGAATTATCACCGGCGGCTTCTTTTTTAGTAAAAAATCGCATTGAGGATTGTGATGCCGGTAATCAAAGTTGCTGTCTGGGACGACCCGATGATTGAAGCACTGCATCAAAGCTGGACGTCTGAATCTGGTGTGACTATTGAAGTATTGGTGCTATCCGCGGAGGATGCAGAGCGAGCTGTTCTTCTGGAAGATGTTGATATCGCGTTATTGCCCAGCACGCAGGTGCTACTGCGTCTTCAGAGTCTGGACATTTTGTCGGAAAGCGCCATCTCAACGTGGCGGAATGAAAAAGTGTTGATCGAGCGACCGACAGTTTCGCCGCCTGATCACTTGTTTATTAAGTCCGGCCCAAGGAATGAAGTATTTGATCTTGTATCCAATGTGATTCTGAAGGAGCACTATCGGTACTCTGTGGAGCGAGAATCGAATTCATCAGGGCATTCCTTAGCCAATGGCCGGGTAGCAGGTTCGACGCTTTCAGTTCAGCCAGCCGACACAGATTATTCGATAGAACAATATTTGGATGTCTCGCAAGAATGGTATGAACTGGTCAATTACCCGATGGTCTGGGCCCTATTCGTGACTGCGAAAAACAATGTTACCGACATATTGATTAAAGGGATCCGGGAGTGGGTAACAGTTTTATATTCGGAAGCGGTCGACGAATTCATATCGGACGACGGGGAGTTGTCTGACCTGATCCGACCGCGACTCGATGATCTCGCGATTGCAAGTCTGACAGAACTTTGTGACTATATGTTTCATTACGGCGTGGCGCCCAACAGTCCTGTCTTTACACTTGTAGACATTGAGACTGAATGACGGCTAAGGCGCCAGGTGTGGCGTACGCGTTAAACGACTATCTTTGCTTGTATGGCACTGGGCGAAAAAACTATAACAACGAATCGTAAAGCCAGGTACGAGTACCATATTTCCGAAAGATTGGAGGTCGGAATGGTTTTACACGGCACGGAAGTGAAAGCACTTCGAGCAGGTCAGGCTAATCTGCAGGAGGCATTCTGTTCTGTAGATGGGTCAGATATGGTGCTCAGGCAATGTCATATTGCTCATTACGACCACGGAAATTTAAATAATCACGATCCAGTCCGACCTCGTAGACTGTTGCTGCACAAACGAGAAATCGTTAAATGGGACAAAGCGACACGGCTGAAAGGCTTTACAATCGTACCGCTACGATTATATTTCAAGAATGGATATGCAAAACTTGAAATCGGCTTGGGAAAGGGTAAAAAAATACACGATAAAAGACATTCTATCGCCGAACGAGAGTCGAAGGTGCGTCTGGATAGAGTGAACCGACAGCGTTCCAAAGAGTAATAATCTCGTGCGATCGCGTAGGGAATCACAGATGGCGGTACGTACTTACTAATTCGGGGCAAATATTAATCCCTCCCGTAGTTTGAAGAACCCGAGTCTCTGCATGTTCGTATCAGGGCAATAATCGACGTTTCCTATTTTGAGTGCATCATGCGAAAATTGATTTCTTTTCTCCTTTTAGCTGGATTCAGCCTGGCAATCAGTACAAATACGTCTGCTCAGCAGACGTTAGCTCAGCAAGTCTCTGCAGACGAATCAGATTCCGACATGCTCGATGGGATTCTTGCATTTCGAGAGCAGCGTTATCAGGATGCTGTTCTGAGTTTTGAACGAGCCGTTGACGTAGATGAACAACCCGCTGAAGCGCATTTCTTATTGGCACGAATATTCTGGGAAACACCGCTGAAGGATCAGAAACGTGCCGGAAAGGAGTTGGATTCCGCCTTAGAATTAGATCCCGGAAACGTCCAATACCTGGTGGCCCGAATGCAACAATTGCATTCTGATACCTGGAATATTTTCCAGAAAATGACGAACGAACGCCGCCGCCAGTCACTCGCAAAAGATATTCTGAAAATTGACTCGACCAACGCGTTCGCGCATCAGGAGTTGGGTAAACAGTACATCAGGGACTTCTGGCGTTATCGCAATGCGGTCGTATATCCGCATTTATTGTTCGCGAAATCAGAGGCACGAGCCCGAACAGTTATCGATCCGATAGCTGGAATGAATGCACGGATCATCGCAGAGATTGCCCGGGAGAACCTTGTGGAAGTGGGAAGTGTTATTGAAGACGAAGAGTGGTTGCGAACGACGGCGGGACTCATTGATCCACAGTCGATCCTTCTCGCGGATAAATTTGATGTAGAAACCCTCGAAAGCCAGGGGATAAATGTTCAGCACCTCTCAGATCGGGCTGACAAAGCGTATGATATGGCGATCGGTCACTTGCACATTGCCGTTGAATCGGATCCGCGTCAACGGTCTGCGTATTCAGATCTCATGCAGATCTATGCTCTGAAAGGGGAATATGGTGCGGCGCTCGACATGCTCGAGCAGATGTATTTGTTCTTCCCTGAAGATCCTGAACTTTGGACGTATCTCGGTTATGCTCATTATGAAAGTGGGAATTATCTCGAATCGGCGAAAGTGTTCGAGAAAGGATTTGAGTTCATGGACGAGGATATGGCGTATGCATATAATAATCTGAAGCTAATTCTTCCTGAGGACGAGAAGAGTCAATACGAGAAAGATGAAGTGGCGTATTCAGCTCGGTTCTGGACAAGTAAAGATCCACGATACCTGACCCCTTACAATGAGCGAAAGCTGGCACACTATGCCAGACTGACGTACGCCGACCTGCTGTATGGTTCGCCTGGTATGAATTTAAGGGGTTGGGACACAGAACGCGGACATATCTTAGTTCGGTATGGCGTTCCAAATGCTGATGTCATTGTGATTCCTAAAAGTACATCGAACATTGACCGTTCGGTTCAGCCCGTTAGAGGAGATGTGGGTGCCGGTGAAGGCGATACGAGTTCGATATTGGGTATTGCACGAGACGGTGATGGCTGGGATATGTTTGAAGAAGCGAATACCTACAACATCTGGAATTACGGGGAATTCAAATTTGTTTTTGAAGATCCGTTTAGGAATGGTGAGTACAGACTGTACAGCCCTTCTTCGAGAGATATTGCTGAGGGTACGCTTCCATGGATGAACGACTACACCATCCTGGCAAACAACATTATTAGAAGTACGCCGGAGCGTTATGAATTTGAAGCTGCGGGGCGCTCCGTGGACGTCCCATTTCTGGTTTCCACGTTCAAAAACATGAACAGTGATTTGACCGATGTTTATGTGAACTTCGGCATTCCGGTCAGCGATTTTGATCCAGGCGAAGAGATTATCAACGTGACGGCAAATGCAGGAACGTTCGTGATCGGTGAGCACCGAGATATTCTGGTAGAACAGCGTCGGACGATTTACGGGTTACGTACGCAACAGATCGTCCGGTTCGAAGAGTCAAATCTGTGGATCGATACGGAGGAGTTACGTGTTCCCCCGGGCAACCATGAGATATCCATTGAATTCGAGACGGTAGGTGCCGGGGTAGTGGGGGTACAACGTCGTGCCGTAACAGTTCGTGATTATTCCGGAAATGATTTGCAGATGAGTGATTTGTTGCTTGCATATCGGATTGAGGAAACGGAAGACGGACGGCCTGTTGTATCTACAGATATCGTTCGTAATGGCGTTTCGATTATGCCTGCTCCATGGTCTGTGTTCAACCACGAACAGCCCATATTCTTCTACTTTGAATTGTATAATCTGGCCGTAGATGGTACCGGAACAGCGAACTACGAGGTTGAAGCTGTATTGGCACCGAAAGAAGTCGGCAGCGGAGTTTCGAAATTCGTAAAAGGTATCTTTGGATCGAGTGACGAAGGTGTTTCAGTTCGACTGCCGATTCAGATTCAGTCTACGAATGATGGTCAGTATCTACTTCTTGATGCTTCGAATCAGGAACCAGGATTGTATACACTCCGTGTGAAAGTGAAAGACATGCTGAGCGGAAAAACTATAGAGCGGAAGGAAGATCTGTTTCTCGAATAACAGACGATCAAGGCGCGGAGGAGACGTTTCAGGTCAGATAGTGCGTGCCTTTTCTGAAACGTTATCATCCATTCGTTCGACTGTTTCGATCAACGAAGTTTTTAGCTTCTCAAGGTTGGCACCGACCGAAGCGTCAGACGTGGCCAAAATCTGTGCGGCCAAAATGCCGGCATTCCTTGCTCCCCCGATTGCAACGGTCGCCACGGGAACCCCCGAAGGCATTTGAACAATTGATAGCAGTGAGTCCATGCCTTTAAGCGTACGCGTCTCTATCGGGACGCCAATCACAGGCAATATTGTGCTCGCTGCGATCATTCCAGGGAGATGTGCAGCACCGCCTGCGCCCGCAATGATCACCTTGATACCAAGTGCAGAGGCCTCTTTCGCGTACTTGGTCATGGCATCGGGAGTCCTGTGTGCTGAAAGAACTCTTGCTTCAAACCGGATATTAAGCTCTTTCAACAAGACTGCCGCTGCTTCCATCGTTGGCCAGTCAGATTCACTTCCCATTGCGATGCCGATACGTATTTGATTGTCCATGCTTGTCGATGTTTTAAAGTTCTATAGATGGATTCGATCGACACACAGATTCGCTTCAGACAGGGCTTCGGCAGGGGTCTCGGCACAAACGGTTACGTGCCCCATTTTCCGATTCGGCCGAACTTCTTCCTTGCCATAAATATGAAGCCCCGCGTCCGACACCTGAGCGGCATTTTCGAGAGATTCACCAGTGGCTGTACCCGTGCGAGTGCCGAGAATATTTACCATTGCAGCAGCCGGAACGCGAAGGGACGGGTCGCCCAGTGGCCAGTCCAGAATCGACCGGATATGATTTTCGAATTGCGACGTCGTGCAAGCTTCAATCGTGTAATGTCCTGAGTTATGAGGCCTGGGCGCAAGCTCGTTGACAAGTATCTCGCCGTCAGTGGTCTCGAAAAACTCAACACCGAGCATTCCTGTCGCCTTTACAGTTTCGGCACATCGAAGGGCCATCACCCGAGTCTTTTCCTCGAGTTCAGGCTCGGAGGGACCCGGTACAACAACACTGTGGCACCTGTGATTTCTTTGTTCGATGTGTACGACAGGGTAGACGCATGACTCGCCGGAAGGTCTGCGCGCCACCATCACAGCCAATTCCCGAACAAAAGGGACAAATGCTTCAACCAGTAGTCCATCACTTTCTGCTAATGAATGCCAGGCTTTAGGGACATCCGATTCGTTCTGGACAGTCGCATTTCCGTATCCGTCGTACGAACCCTGATACCGCTTAAACATAACCGGGTAACCCAGTTCATCGGCGGCAGAAAACGCTTGTTCGACCGTCTTACACAGCCTGAACTCGGCGCCGGGAATACCTGCCGAGGTCAGGAGTCGACGCTGAACACCTTTGTGTCTAATCTTCAATAAGGTAGAGGATGTCGGGTACACCGGGATGCCAATTTTGGCATTTTTAATAACCTGTTCTGCTACTTCAGCCGGGGCCCATTCGCTCTCAACAGTCACGACGGTGCAACCAGTTACGAAATCGAGCATAACTTCAGGATCATTCCAATCCCCGATAACCGCTTGTCCCAAACCGGCTACGGGTCCGGATACGCTCGGAGACAACGTCTTGATGTTCAGCCCCATTCTAATTGCGGCAAGAGCTGACATTCGACCCAGCTGGCCACCACCCAGAATCCCTATCGTTGGAAACGAATGATTCATGACTCTGCGAGGTGTTCGTCGAGTTGCTGATCATCGGCGATAAGTACCTGACGCGCCTTCGAGCCTTCGAAAGGTCCGACGATACTGGCATCCTCCAGTTGATCGATCAGCCGCGCAGCTCTCGCATATCCCACCGACAGTTTGCGCTGAAGCAGCGACACGGATCCTTGCTGACTACGGACGATAATCTGTGCGGCTTGCTTAAAAAATTCGTCGCGCACACCGGCTTTTAGATTTCCTTTTGGTTCAACAGAGAGCTGAACTTCCAGGGATGGAAGCATAAACGGTCCGTCACCGTGTTGCTTTCCGATAAATTGTGTAAGCCGGTCGACCTCTTCGATAGAAACAAATGGTCCTTGGAGCCGGACCACTCGGCTTCCCAGCATATACAGAAGGTCTCCATTGCCTACAAGCCCTTCTGCACCATTCTGATCCAGTATCGTCCTGGAGTCAGTCTTGGACGCAACCTGATAGGCGATCCTGGCGGGGAAATTGGCTTTGATAAGACCTGTTATGACGTCAACTGACGGGCGCTGAGTAGCAAGTATCAGGTGAATACCAACCGCCCGTGCCATCTGGGCGAGGCGTGCAATCGGTGCCTCAATATCTTTGCCGGCCGTCATCATGAGATCAGCCAGTTCATCGACAATGATTACCAGATACGGCATTGTCACGTGTCCGTCAGCCTCATCGAGCCGACCGCTCTTAACGCTGTTATTGTAATCTTTCAAGCTGCGCACTTGCGCCTTGGCGAGCATATTGTATCGCCGCTCCATTTCCTTTTCGCAGCTCTTCAGTGTGCCAAGGGCTTGGTCAACATCGGTAATAATTGCACTGTCCGCTTCAGGCGGCATTGCGATGTAATGCGAGGCTATATTCGCATAGGGCGAAAGCTCAATCTTTTTGGGATCGATCATCACGAATTTGAGCGACTCCGGTCGGCACGCGAACAAAAGACCGGCAATAAACGTGTTCAAGCCAACCGACTTTCCGGATCCCGTGGCACCTGCAATCAAGACGTGAGGCATTTTTGTGAGATCCTCCACCACGATTTCGCCTTCAATGGATTTACCCATGATCAGTGGCAATTCCATCCCGGACTCGGCAAATCGTTTAGTACCGATCACGTCCGCTATCCGGACGAGTTCGCGATGACGATTCGGGATTTCGACACCAATGGCTGTCTTACCCGGGATTGGGGCAATCATCCTGATGCCCCGTGCAGCCATCGCCATAGCCAGGTCATTCTCAAGCGCCGTAATTCTGCTGATTTTTATCCCCGGAGCCGGGGTCAGTTCGTACAGCGTAACCGTCGGCCCGACAATCGCGTTAATTGACGTGAGTTCAATATTGTACGTTCCGAGCTTATCCAGCAGAATCTTTTTGTTTTCTTCGAGCTCCTGATAATCGATTTCATGAGCGCTTTCTCCGCCGCCGTCGAGTAAATCAATTTGAGGCATGTTGAACGAATAAGTTGACGGCGGGGCGGACCCTGCTGAGATCTTGCCGGATGATAACTCCTCGTGAACCTGCTCCTGAACGCTGAAAGCCAGATCGGGTGTGCCGTCATTTCGAGTAGTCTGAGGACCTGCCTCGGGAATCGAATAATCGTGGTCAGCCATACCGTCTTCCGAGTCAATTTGTCCTGATCCGGAATATTCTGTTTGGGTGTTGAACGTCGGAATATCTGTTGGCGTCGGGCCTGGGCCTGGGCTCTGGACGGAGTCGGCGTCGGGGCCGGGCCCGTGGATGGAGTCGGGGCGAGGGTCGGCGGTTGGAATGACTTTGTCTTTCGACGCCGCGTCAATCTCTGGAGGTGCCTCCGAAGTAACTCGATTCTGATTCCGGGCTCGTTCTCGCGTTGCAGTATCTTTATCCAGCTTGCGTCGTTGCTTCCGATCTACAATAAAAGTAGAGAATCGATCTTTTATAGACGAAAACAGCTGTTCGATCCTGTCGATTGACCGCTGCAGGTCGTGATCAATGAGAACCAGAACTGTGGTCAAATGTGCGAGAGCCAGTAGAACGAACGAACCCCACATTCCGAATATCCGGCTCATCCAATCTGCAAGAGATTGACCCCATAACCCGCTCCAGATAATTAAATCGGCCTGAAAATTTACGCCGAACCAACCAAGAAACGTCGCCAGCATAAGCGCTGCGAGAAATAAAACGACAGTAACCTGCCGCAGAAATTCCGTAGATCGATTCCGGAGCCATACATATCCCCATCCGAAAGTGGATATGGGAAGAAGCAATACGCAGTACCCGAGGAATCCAGGGACGAGCAGCCGGGCAATTACTGCGCCGAACAAGCCCAGCGCATTGGAAGCCTGATTGATTCCGGGAGAGAAGAGAGAATTCCAGGAAAATCGTCTCGCAAGCGCTTCATCGGAAGGGGAATACGTCAGGATAGCCATCGTTAAAAGCAATGACGATGCCATCATTAAGAGTCCTAAGATTTCTCGCTTCCGCTGGGGCGATATCATCGAGGCGGGCTCCGTTTTCTTACCGCCCGCCCTCTTTTTTACTGTTGTGGCCATTCCGAAAAACTACGCCAATCGGTCTGCTATTACAATGCAGATGTCGTTCGATTCACTACTTATGAAAGGGTGGTTTTTTGATGATTGCGGAAAAGGACCGGCCCCGGGACGCAATTCGAATCGGCGTTTCCACGGCGGTGTACTCAGGTTGATTGGTTACATATCCCATCCCGATGCCTGTTTTCAGAACTGGAGACTGTGTGCCGCTGGTAACCAGTCCGATCACCTGTCCATCCTCGGTCTGAATTTCCGATCCTGCTCTGGGAATTCCACGTTCTGTGCCAATAAATCCTACTAATCGTCTGCCGACACCATTCTCTTTTATGGCCACGAGAGCGTCGCGTCCGATAAAGTCACCTGCATTCAGCTTTGTGAGCCACCCAAGGCCCGCTTCCAGTGGATTGATCCCCGAATTCAGGTCGTTTCCGTACAGGCAAAATCCGCTTTCGAGTCGCAGGGTATCCCTGGCGCCGAGGCCAGCAGGCTTGATGTTAAATTCGTCACCAGCTTCCATAACCGCATCCCAAATCTCCTGAACACGATCGGCATCACAATATATTTCCATGCCTTTCTCTCCCGTATACCCGGTATGAGACAGAATCGCACGGGAGCAGGAGAAAAATGAGCCCTCAGGCAACTCTACAAACTCGTAGAATCCTACAGAATCGACGTCGAGCGTTGTAATCTTACGAACAACATCAAATGAGTTGGGCCCCTGCACGGCGATAAGAGCTACAGCGTCGGATATATTCTCTAGCGTTGCCCCCAGTGGATTATTGTCTTCCATCCAGCCAAAATCGGTCGCGATATTAGCGGCATTTATAACGAGCATATACCGATTATCGCCAAGTTTGTAAACGAGTAAATCGTCTACAATGCCCCCATCAGGAGCGCACATGACGGTATAGAGGGCTTTTCCGTCGGCCAACTTGGAAACGTCGTTTGAAACCAGATTCTGGACAAATGCAAAAGCGTCGGGCCCTGAGACAATGACTTCTCCCATATGACTGACATCAAAGACACCCACACTATTTCTTACAGCCTGATGCTCGTCAATTATGCCGGAGTATTGTACGGGCATTTCGAACCCGGCAAAAGGAGTCATTTTGGCGCCGAGTGATACATGTGTGTCATACAGAGGAGTACGCCGCGTCTCTGTTTCCGGGCTCAAAGACATGTTTAAACTGGTACTGTTGGATGAGTAGAATGGCACATGAGTGTGACTCACGGTCTTCGGGACGCGAGTCGTAGACCTGCGATCTATGCGACGAGAAATTAAGGGAGACAGAGACAGCCCCGCATGAATGGTTCGTCAATTAGGTCGGTAGACATTGAGATCAATCCGCAGCAGGATCGGCGCGTTGAATGATCTGTGCACGGGACCTGCTGGATCAGGTCCAAGCTAGGTAAGTACATGCGCCTTCATCCCTGCATCTCTGAATACGACGAGTGCCCTCTGTGCGTCTCGCGCCGACTCCAGTCCGATTCTGAATGTACCGCCGGTCCCTTCCCGGATTTTGAGTAACTCGATATCTTTCAGGTTTATGTGGTTGTTCGACAACACGCCTGTCATCTTGTGGACCTCGCCTGGCTCGTCGGTTAAGAAAACGAAAACGTCCGAGAGCGGCCGCATGAATCCCTTATTTCTCTCCGGTACTGACGCGCGCGTCGTGGCAGCGCTATTAAACGCAGCTCCCGTTTTTTCTGATAGAACCGCGGCGTCAGACGAGGCCAAGCTGGTTTTTAATTCGTCAATCAATTCAGAATATTGAGCGAGGGCTTCAAGTATTTCGCCTCGGTTAGCCCGCAGAATAGGGTCCCACACGGTAAATGGCGACGATGCTATTCTCGTCATATCCCGAAAACCGCCGGCTGCAAGAGCTAACAATTCTGAATCGCTCTCTGCGGCGGCGCCGGCAAGATTTACCAGGGCGACCGCCAACAACTGAGGCACATGGCTGATCACCGCGGCAATTCTATCATGCTGCTCTGCGGTGAGAAGCATAAGTCGAGCACCCGTCGATCGCAGCAAGGTGACAAGGGGTGTGAAATATGACTCGAATGACTCAAATGACACGGATTCAGGCGGACAAAGAACATACGTCGCGTTTTCGAGCAACAGTTCGTCGGCATGCCCGGGTCCTGTTCGTTCCGATCCGGCCATCGGGTGACCGCCTACAAAAGTGACGTAATCAGGCAAATATTTACGGGCTGAATCCCGGATTTCACATTTCACTGAACAGACATCCGTCACAATCGCTCCGACCTCCAGAAACGGCGCCATCGACTTGAAAACAGATTCAACAGACGATATGGGCGTTGCGACGATAACGATCTCAGCACCCGAGACAGCTTCTTCGATGGATTCGGCAATCTCTGAGATGGCTCCACGCGCAAGAGCGGTCTCTAACACGACAGCAGAATCAAATCCGCATATGTGAATGCCGGGATTTGATCGACGAAGGGCCAGGCCGATCGATGCGCCAATGAGGCCGGTTCCGATGATTGCAATTCTGTGTTCCACGCCGCGAACTGGTGAATTGAGAAAGGCTTGGAAGTTATTACCGAGGGGCCAAAGAAATGCCGCAAAAATGTCGTCAAGTTTAATCTATCCCCATTTTTAAAGCGGTCCCGACATGTCAGGCTTGTTATCTTACCGTCTCAATGCCGCAAATTCACTTTCCGATCGGCCCGTACATGTCAAAACAGTCATTTAACCCCGAAGATGCCTTTCTATTTGAATCACTTCTGGGCGAAGAAGAACGTTTGATAATGGAGTCGGCGAGGGAGTACGCGTCGACGTCTCTCGAACCACGCGC